>CAJBRT010000105.1 GCA_903958045.1 uncultured Bacteroidota bacterium
GTTGGTAGGGGTTGCAAAATTGCTATTACCCAGTCCACCTCTTCCGCCTTTTAACCAAATAATTTCTTGACCGTCGTATAAAATTTCGGCTTCTACATTGCCTGTTTCTTCATCTTTGGCGATGGTACCTAATGGAACTTCAAGTATGATATCTTTTCCATCATGACCGGTACAATTATTTTTGCTTCCACCTTCACCATGTTCTGCTAATACGTTTTTAAAATAGCGCATGTGCAGTAGGGTCCAAAGTTGTGCGTTACCTTTTAAAATGATATGGCCACCTCTTCCGCCATCACCACCATCGGGTCCGCCTTTTGCAGTGAGTTTATTGCGCATAAAGTGTCTAGCACCAGCGCCACCATGGCCGCTGCGACAAAAAATTCGGATGTAGTCAATAAAATTATTTCTTTCAGACACTATTTTCGTGCAACACGTATTTTGTTAGAGTACAAAGGTACAAGGTTATATGGTTAACCCGCCTACTAAAATGGTTACCATATTTTCTTCTAATGCGGCTGCTGTAATTTTTTGCTTAGAACGGTGCCAGCTTTCGATACCACTAATGGCGTGCAACAAAATAAGCACTGCTGTTGGGGCATCAATTGGTTTGATCTCTTTGTTTTTAATACCCGTTTCAATTATAGCAGCAAGGCGCTTGCGATAAATGCGGCGCTGGTTTTGAAAATTAGAAAGGTAAGGATCGTTCAAATGTTTCCATTCTCTATCGCTCACATATACTTCTTCATAATTATTCACCATTTCAACAATATGAAAACGAAGTATTTTTTCAATTTTTTGAATGGCAGGAATTTGTTCCGATTCTATTTCGTCAAGCTTTTGTAAAAAACGGTTGGCGACACTAAAACAAAGCTCGTGTAGGAGTTCTGTTTTAGACTTAATATGATTGTACAAGCTCGCTGCTTCTACGCCCACCGATTCGGCGAGGTCACGCATGCTGGCTGCTTTAAAACCTTTTTCTCTAAATAAAATAGCGGCTTTACTAACGATTACGTCTTTACGGGTCGTGTTTTTTTCTGTTTTAATTCTTGCCATAATCTTGAATTTGCACTAACGTGTGTTAGCGATATATGCTAAGTTATTAGTTTTTATCGTTAGTTTTTACAATTTAGCCTCAAAATATTGGCTTTTGCCCCCTTTTGCACCTAAATAGCCTATTTTCGCACCCGTAATAAATCAAATTATATGTCTTTAGTAGTAGTAGGTTCGATGGCTTTTGATGCAATCGAAACACCTTTTGGAAAAAGTGATCGAATTATTGGTGGCGCAGGTACTTACATTGCCTGGTGTGCTTCCAATTTTACGCCTGTAAAACAAATTTCTGTGGTGGGTGGTGATTTTCCTGAATCAGAATTAGCGGCGCTTACAGCTCGTGGTGTAGATTTAGAAGGTGTTCAAATTAAAAAAGACGAAAAAACATTTTTCTGGAGTGGTCGTTACCACATGGATATGAATTCACGTGACACCCTCGAAACACAATTAAATGTGTTAGAAAACTTTGTTCCTGTAGTGCCAGATAGCTATCAAGACTGCGAATTTTTGATGCTGGGTAATTTAGTGCCTAGCGTACAAAGCAGCGTGATCAAGCAATTGAAAAACCGTCCAAAGCTTATTGTCATGGATACCATGAACTTTTGGATGGAAATTATGATGGAAGATTTATTACACACCATTAGCCTTGTGGATGTATTGATGGTAAATGATAGTGAAGCACGTCAATTAAGTGGGGAGTATAGCCTTGTAAAAGCAGCTAAAAAAATCATGGCCATGGGCCCTAAATATTTGATCATTAAAAAAGGAGAGCATGGTGCGCTTTTATTCCACGAAGACCAAGTGTTTTTTGCGCCAGCTCTTCCATTAGAAGAAGTATTTGATCCAACCGGCGCTGGTGATACCTTTGCGGGTGGCTTTATTGGTCATATTGTTCGCACCAAAGACATTTCTTTTGAAAACATGAAAACCGCTATTATAGTGGGTTCTGCAATGGCTTCTTATTGCGTAGAAAAATTTGGTACCGAGCGTTTGAGAGAAATTAGCAAAGCAGATATTAGCGACCGAATCTCAGAATTTGTAGACCTAGTAAACTTTGACATTAAGTTAGTAGTATAACCTAACTTAAAATATTTTGGCGTTGTATTCAAATGCCCCTAATTTTGCATCCGAACATGAGAACATCGAAACATACAAAACGTATTAAGAAACCACTCTAACCAGGGAGGTGCTTCGTTTTGTAATGTATAAACATACGCAAGAGGCCTTCCCAAATGGGAGGGCCTTTTTTTTAACCATAAGAAACAAAAACTAAAAAAATGAAAGTAGCAGTCGTAGGGGCAACTGGCCTGGTAGGTACAAAAATGTTACAAGTACTTGCCGATCGTAATTTTCCTGTCACTGAAATCATACCGGTAGCATCAGAAAGATCTGTTGGTAAAGAAGTTCAATTTAAAGGGAAAGCGTATAAAGTGGTAAGTATGGAAGACGGTATCGCCGCTAAACCTGCTGTTGCTATTTTTTCGGCTGGAGGAAGCACATCCTTAGAGTGGGCACCTAAATATGCAGCTGCTGGCATTCGTGTCATTGATAACTCTTCGGCGTGGCGTATGGATCCTACTAAAAAATTAGTAGTACCAGAAGTAAATGCATCTGTATTAACAGCCGATGATTATATCATTGCAAATCCCAATTGTTCTACCATTCAAATGGTGGTGGCATTAAAGCCATTGCACGAGAAATATAAAGTTAAGCGTGTGGTTGTGAGCACTTACCAAAGTGTAACCGGAACCGGGAAACAAGCGGTAGATCAACTCTTTAATGAGCGCACAGGTAAGGAAGGGGAGATGGCGTACAAATACCAAATCGATTTAAACGTGATTCCTCAAATCGATGTTTTTTTAGACAATGGGTATACCAAAGAAGAAATGAAAATGGTAAAAGAGACTTGCAAAATTATGCAGGATGACAGCATTAAAGTAACCGCTACTACGGTGCGTATTCCGGTAGTAGGTGGTCATAGCGAGAGCGTGAATGTAGAGTTTGAAAATGAATTTGATTTAGCAGAACTAACGTCTATACTTGCAGCAGCGCCAGGTGTTGTGGTACAACAAAATGACAACGAACAAATCTATCCAATGCCATTATGGGCGCATGAAAAAGATGAAGTGTTTGTTGGAAGATTGCGTAGAGATGAAACGCAACCTAAAACATTAAACATGTGGGTGGTGAGTGATAACCTGCGTAAAGGTGCTGCTACCAATGCAGTGCAAATTGCGGAATACCTTACTAGCGTAGGTATTTTAGCCTCGTAAGGCTTAGGCCTCTATGGCTTCGTTTAAAAAGGAAATGAGTGGTTGTAAATATTCAAACGCTTTTGTGAGCTGCGTTGCAAGGTTTTTATCTTGTAACGCAGTATCGCTAAGCGGGGCCGTTGCAATCCAACTTTTTAATTTCAGGTACTTTATAGCGGGGTTTTCTTTTTCATAACCCTTAGGCTCTCTTACCAAACTTAATCCTTCCGAAAAATCAAGTCCACCGTACTGCGCTATAAATTTTTTATTTTCAACGATGCGTAAAAACGCCGTGTAATTGTAATCAATTTCTTGTCTTATTTTTCCAACGAAAGCTGCATCCGGCATATACAGTCCGCCGCCTACAAAACTTTTGCCTCCTGGCTCCAAATGAATATAATAACCGGCCAATAAAGATTTTTTACCGCCGGCTTTGATGCTGGAGCCCATGTTGTTTTTATAGGGTGCTTTGTTTTTGCTAAAGCGTACGTCTCTATTGATTCTAAACATGCATTCTTTAGGTTGCAGTAATGCAATAGCAGGTTCTTTTTTGCCAAACTGCGTAATCACTTTTTGTGTGAGAGCTGCAAAATCTTGTTTTGCAGCGTCATATTGCTTTTTGTGCGTATCAAACCATGCTTTGTTGTTGTTTTTATCTAGGGATTTTAAAAACTGTAAAGTGCTAGCTGCAAGCATGATTATGGTTTTGAAGTGGCAATTAATTGAATAAATTCTGCTTCTGAAATAATATGTATCGTATTTATTTTTTTGGCTTTTTCTAGTTTGCTACCCGCGTCTTCACCTACTACTAAATAATTTAATTTACTACTTACGCCGCTTGCAATAACGCCTCCAAGGTCGGCGGCCATTTGCTCTGCTGCACTGCGTTTGAGGGTAGGCAGCGTACCCGTAAATAAAAATGTTTGACCTGTTAATGTACTCCCCGTAGGAGCGGCTTTTTTCTGATTTTTTAAATCTAAGCCCAGCACTTCAAGCTTTTGTAAGAGCTGAATATTTTGCGCGTCACCAAAAAAGTCTACAATACTTTTTGCTACTTTAACACCCACGTCTTCGAGGGCTAATAAGTCTTCTTCTGTTTTTGTTGTAAAATCTAATAAATGATCTACGGCGTTGGCTAGGGTTTTAGCCGTTGTTTCTCCAATAAACCGAATACCTAAACCATAAATTA
>CAJBRT010000106.1 GCA_903958045.1 uncultured Bacteroidota bacterium
ATATCGCAGGTACGGTTGCGCAGCGCGTTTACGTCGTTGAATTTAGAAAACAAAATACGCTGGGTACTATTGTCGATATTAATGAGGTTTTTAAATAAATCGCCTACCATGGTTACCAGTAGTTGATTGTCGTTGGCTTTATAGGAAACTAGGTTGTTGCTAAAAAATATGGGGTTGCCAATAAGCAGGTCTTGTAACGACATAAAATCAAAAGGAATTTCTGTTACCTCTTGTAAATAAGCAATGGATCTTTTGGTTACCGACTTGTCGCCTACTTTTTGCACGAGCACCACGCTATCTCTTGTAACCCTTGCCTGCAAGCCTTCTGCGGCAATTCCTAAAAAAGTTCCTTTTACCCGAATAAGAATTAACGAATCTTTTACCATGCTTAAATACACGGTGTAGTTATCCTTTTTTTCGGCACCCTCGTAGTCTACTTTTATTTTAGCATTAAAGGTTTTAAAATTAATTTTTTGCTTTACTACTTTACCCATAATGTCACGTACGATGGCTGCCGAATCTACCACGGGTATTTCATGTACCACTACTATTTGTGCGGTATCTTTTTTAGCAAAGGCATCCTGAATACCTTCTACTTTTTTTACTGTTCCGCAAGCGGCAACGAGTAAAATAGTAGCTATAATTCCAAGTAGTTTTATTTTCATGTAATTGTTGTGTGTGATGAATTTATTTTCCGGTACTTCCAAAACCGCCGGCACCTCTATTAGTAGGTGTTAATGCGGATGCAGGCTCCCAACTAATTTGTGTAACCGGTGCAATCACCATTTGCGCAATGCGGTCGCCGGTTTTAATCACCTGCATTTCATTTGACAAATTAATTAAGATAACCCCTATTTCACCTCTATAATCGGCGTCGATGGTTCCTGGCGAATTTAAACAGGTAATACCCTGCTTTAATGCCAGGCCACTGCGTGGGCGTATTTGAGCCTCGTAACCAGTAGGGAGTTCAATAAATAATCCGGTAGGAATGAGCTTACGTTCGAGAGGCTCCAACACCACCGATTCATGAATATGAGCGCACAAATCCATGCCCGCCGAACCCTCGGTTGCATATGCTGGAAGCGGATTACCCGACTCGTTTACAATTTTTACAACCACTGGAAATTGAGCTGTGCTTTGGGGCATAAAATACAATTAGGACACAAAGGTACAGGAAGGCATCAAAAAAAAGGGTTAAAATGGGCCCGGTTGGTTATTTTTGACTATAATTGGCATGAATATGAAGTATTTTAAATATAAACACTTATTTACATTAGTAGGCGGCATACTCATACTTTTAACTAGTTGTACCAAAGACCTTACCGATGTTACGGTTGTTTACGAGAACAATTTTAACAATAGTAACCCCAAAGGAATTGTAACAGCAGGCTGGTTGAGTGATTTTGCTTTTGGCATATTCCCTTTTAATAAAATTACCAATTACAAAAATCAGAGAATGCTGGGGGTTTTTAATAATACCCGCATAGAAATAGATGTAGATAAACTTCCAGATCATGCTGTACTTAAAGTAGAATTTGAGTTGTATTTACATGACGCTTGGCGCAACGATTTATGGATTTTAAATATAGATGGCCATAACAGATTGCTCACTGGATTTTCAAATTTTGAGAACACCCCTCAGGCCTATCCTAATTGGTTAAACTCCGGACCAACTTTTCCAGCTGGCAACCATGCGCAAGAAATTTTTTTACCGGGATTGTGTAGTTTAAAAGACAATAAAAGAGGAACGAGTAAATACAAGATTGTTCATTCCATGCAACACACTGCAAAAACTGTAAAAATTTCCATGAGCGATGCTGGTGGTAATAAAAATGACACATGCGCTAGAAGTTGGGCCATCGATAATTTAAAAATCGTTGCCCTTAAAAACTAGTGGTGAATGAGAAAAAATATCATCTATAATATATTACTGTCTTTAACCAATATATTATTTCCACTCATTAGTTTCGTTTATGTAGCCCGGATTTTAGGTCCAAAAGGTATTGGAGAAGTGCAGTTTGTTATGTCATTTGCGCAGTACTTTTCAATATTTGCAGCGATTGGCATTCCCATTTATGGTGTAAGAGAAATTGCAAAAGTTAGAGATAGCCCGGCCAAACTTTCCAGTACTTTTTTATCGTTAAGTACGCTGTTTTTTTTAACCAGCGTAATCATGACGCTCATTTATTTTTTAATTGTATTTATTCATCCATACTTTTCTAATAATCAACCCTATTATATTGTTGCGGGCATATTGGTTTTTTTAAGTTTTAGCTATACAGACTGGTATTATACTGGTATCGAGGCATTTCATAAAATCACCATCAGATCCATTGTTATTAAATTAATTGCACTAGCGCTACTCTATACGTTTGTAAAAACCAGTGACGATATTTTCAATTACCTCTGGATTTCAATTTTTTCAATCCTTGGCAATCAGGTGTATAATTTTGTTGATATTTATTTTCATTTAGACATTAAAAATCCTGTATTAAATTTTAAGCCGCATATTAAACCCCTGTTACTTATTTTTGGCGCTACTATTGCATCTAGCATTTACACCCTTTGGGATACTATTATTTTATATTTTTTAACAACACCCGAAATTGTAGGTTACTATACCGTTTCTACTAGGCTTACTAAACTTATTATTCCAGTAATTACAGCTGTTGGTGGTGCGCTCATTCCTACCATTACATATCATTATAGCAACCAACAAATTGAAACGGCTAAATCATTTATTAAAAGCTCACTAGACGTTACCATTTTTACAACCATACCCGTTACGGTTGGACTTATGGCGCTTGCCCCAGAACTTATTGATACGTTTGCCGGCGAAGCCTTTAAACCAGGCATTGTTACTATGCAAATCATGTCTTTACTTCCTATTGTAATTGGCATTGGTCACTTATTGTCTTTTCAACTACTCATTCCATTTGGGCAAAACAAAGCGGTGTTTGTTTCTATGCTAATAGGCTTTGCCGTTAGCATTACGGCCAATCTAGTACTAATCCCCATGTTTTTAGACAAGGGTGCTGCCATTAGTGCCGTTATTACCGAAACAATCGTATGCGCTGCATACTATTATCATTTAAGTGCAGAAAATAAATTCAAGATCCACTACAACCTACTTTATCAGACCGTTATTTCAAGTTTGGTATTTGTTCCAATCATTATGGGGGTTCGAATGGCGTTTGACAATCCTATTGTTATTTGTATTTTGTCTATTTTTACTTGCGTTATAGCCTATTCAATACTTCAATTTTTTGTTTTTAAAAATATTGGGGTATTTAAATCAATTATTCAAAAACGCACTCAACTATAATGGAGCTACCAAGCAATAAACTTGCATTTACCATTTGTTCTGCAAATTATTTAGCGCAAGCTATTGCACTAGGCGACTCATTGTTACAACACAACCCTAGGTATACATTTGTTATTGGGCTCGTAGATGAAATAAGCGGCCATAAAAGTTTACCTGTCCAAATCAGTTACCCACTTATTCCTATAAAAGATATTAATATCCCCGATTTTAATGGATTTTGTGCGCAGTACAATATTACTGAACTCAATACGGCTGTTAAACCTTTTTATTTTTCATACTTATTTGATACGTATGAAAAGGTTGAAAGTATTGTGTACCTAGATCCTGACATATTTGTTTATCACTGTTTTGAAGTGCTTGAAAATCATTTAGCGTCCAATCAAATTGTGTTAACACCGCATATTACAAAGCCTATTAACGATGATAAATACCCTACCGAAACCGATTTTTTAAATGCGGGTATTTATAATTTAGGTTTCATTGCTTTAAAACGTGGGACTGAATCTAACAAGCTCATTAACTGGTGGAAAAACCGCCTATATAGTTTATGCAAAATTGATTTTGAGAACGGACTCTTTGTAGATCAGTTGTGGCTCAACTTTGCAACGCTATTTTATAAAGAAGTATATGTGCTTGCAAACCCTGGCTACAATATGGCCTACTGGAATTTACAAGAACGAAGTTTGTCCAAAAATGAAGCGGGCGCATATATGGTTAATGACGAGCATCCACTTGTGTTTTATCATTTTAGTGGTTACGATTTACATAAACAATACGCTATCTCAAAATACCAAAATAGATTTAGCTTTTCTGACAGAAAAGACATAACGCCCCTCTTTGACAAATACCATCAAGACGTTATGGCCCGTGGCTTTGATGCCTTTGCAGCTATTCCTTGCAAGTACATAACAAACAACGGCAAGAAAAAAACGAGTTTTATAAAACAGCTGGTGCATCAATTCAAAAATTGGAAGCATTCATTATTACCATCCAACAAGTAACCCTTGAAAACACTGATACTATCCATACAAAAAGGAGGACTTGGCGACCATTTATTTTATAGTCATTTGCCCCGCATTGCTAAGCAATACGGTGGTTTTAATCAGGTTTTTATTTCTAACGATTCTATTTTTAGAAACCCCGATACTAAAAAATTGGTTTGGGAATTAAACCCTTACCTAGATGGGTTTACCAACGACCCTGGCTTTTTTTATTTTTCAGAAAACATACAAGACGGCGAAAATTTACTCGATCATTTAATGCTTGCATACGGGCTGGACGATCATAAAAGAAACCATGAGCCTGAAATTTATTATAAGCCTAAACTTGTGGAGTCTCTTATTGACAAAACCATTTACGATCCTAATTATATCTCTTATACGGGCGACATTAAATATCCGGCTACCATTCAAAACTGGTTTAATCAAAACAATATTACGCCTAGCGCACAAATGAAAGTATTAGGTGGCAGATCCATTAGCATCAACTGCGCCAATACCCTGTCAACGCCCGATATTTTTAAATTTTGCGACCTACTCTACTCCGCTAAATCCATTTACTGTTTAAGCACCGGCACCGGAACACTTGCGGCTGCGCTTCAAAAACCAGTAACTGTGCTGTATGGCGAGGGCTTGCAAAAAGCATACAGGCATTCGGGTCTACACCGCTATGTTAATGTAGGAAGCGATTTTACCCTACTGGACCGTGCCAAAAAGTGGCTCACAAAGCAGTTGGGCCAGATAATGCCAATAGGCAAAAAATAAAGGCCCGCTTGGGCGGATTTTTTTAAATTGCACCCTATGTTTGTTTTGCCACTCATTTATTGTACAGCCTTTTTTGCGGCAATTCATGCACTTTATAAAAAAAGGGATCAGGGCATCTTTTTATTTATTGTTTTTGGCCTCCCTATTTACTCCATTTCATTATCGGTGTCTTATTTATACGGCCTCGAAAAACTCATTCCATTTTTACAACTATTTAAAGAAATAAGCATTGTGGCGTTTTTAGTTTACGCCATCACGCACTTAAAATCGGATAATAACTGGACCCCTATCGATAAATTAATGTTTTCATTTTTATGCATTAATTTACTCTATGCTTTATTACCTATTGGTACGTATAGTTTTTTTGAAAAACTGTTGGCATTAAAAAGTTTAAGTTTTTTCCCACTCGTTTATTTTACCGGAAGGCTCCTTAACAAAGATCATATTCATTTGCACTGGGTGTATACCCTTATTGGCGTGCTCACCATTGCAGTGGCGAGTGTCTTAGCTATAGAACTACTTACTTACACACATATACAATCAGTTAGCGGTTACGCTAGTTTCAATGAACATTTTTTTGATCAAAATCCATCGGGCTCGTATGGCCTCACCTGGACTTTTGAAATTGAAAATGGCATGAAACGCTTTGCCAGCCTATTTTCTACCCCACTAGAACTTGCTGCCGCTTCACTTATTTCACTTGCCGCCGCAGCAGCGCTTGTTACTACTACTGACAATAAAATAACGCTGAATACATTTACAGCAGCAGCATTAGCCGCGAGTATGTTTTGCGTGAGCTTTGCACTTTCGAGAGCTTCGTTTGCGAGCTACTGCATTATGATATATGTGTATGCTGTTGTTACCAAAAAGAAGTTACTCTTACAACTTATTCATACGGCAGCACTTGCTGCGGGCGGTGTACTACTTTTAATTTCCTTTAATAACGATTTTGTAGATTTTATTATCAACTCCATCACATTTACCAACGCGTCTAGTGTGGGGCACTTAATTGAGTGGGCCAACGGACTCGAATCAATCATTAAAAATCCACTGGGTATTGGGCTTGGTAATTCAGGGCGGGTATCCGGGTTTTCGGGCTATAATGTGGGGGGTGAAAACCAGTTTATTATTATTGGGGTGCAAACCGGCATTGTAACGGCTGGCATTTATATTGCTACCTACATTATGGTGATGCGTAAAGCTTTAAAGCTATTTAAATCCCAAACTGGCAAAATAAGAAGGCTTGCCTTATTTATATTTCTGGTAAAAGTGGGCATGCTCATTCCACTTTTTACTTCGGAGGCAGAATCCTACATTTACATCAGTTATATTACTTGGATGTTAACGGGTTTACTTATTAATATGAGTAGCAAACTAGAACCATCCATCAAATAAGGTAGCAAGAGATGAGCGTATTTAAATTATTTGTAAACCACAACAAAAAGGATTCTTTTGTTAACCGCATACGGCAAAAAAGATTTGCCAGCCAGCAAAAGCTCATCGAATCTTTATTAGCACATAAACCTTCCATTAAAATTTTAGACATTGGCGGCGAACTCGATTTTTGGCGTCATATGGGATGGAATAACGACCGCTGCACTATTTACTTATTAAATTTAGAAGACCGGACTCCTGCTAACACACCCGATACCAAAGGTTTTGTTTGGGTTACCGGAAATGCACTTGCCCTCCCTTACCAGGCTGGCGAATTTGATTTAATTTTTTCCAATTCGGTAATTGAACATGTAGGGAGTTACCAAAACCAAGCCCTTTTTGCATCAGAAGTAAACCGCGTGTGTAGTAAGTATATGATTCAAACGCCTAGCTTGTGGTTTCCATTAGAACCACATAGTTTGCTTCCATTATTTCAGTTTGTGCCGCACCCGGTAAGAGCGGTTTTAATTATGCTTTTTAACATCAACTATTTTCCCAAACAAAAAACATATAAGGCGGCACTTGAAATGTCAAGGTCTACACTCATGTTTTCGAAAAATAGGTTTCAGCAAATATTTCCGGAGGCTACTATTGAGGTAGAAACCTTGTTTGGAATTCCAAAATCATACACTGCTATAAAAATGTAATTCTTATATGCAGCAAAAAAAACCAATAATAGGCATTGATACCCGCGATTTAAAAATTGCCAAAACGGGTGCGCATACCTATTTGAGTGAACTTTGCAAAACCATCCAAAACAATCAAGCGGACTTACAATTTGAGTACGTTTTTTTAGATACGCGCATACCCATTTATACGGGTAGTAGTAAATTGGGCAAATTGTGGGAACAAATCAATTACATCATTTGGAAACAAATAACACTACCCTTTAAAGCCTGGCAAAAAAGGTTGTAGCCTTGTTTTTTGTACCGATTATTTTGTACCCTATATACATGCGGGCTTTACCACTATTCCGGTTTTTCATGACGCATTTATGTGGGAATATCCTACACATTACAATAGATATTGGCTTGGTTTATTTAAAACCTTTGGCGTATCCGCTGCAAAAAAATCAAGTACCGTAGTTACGGTTACTAGTTACGCCAAAGATCAAATTGCAAAATATTCAGGTATTGAGGCAGCTAACATTGTTCCTATACATATTGGACCTAAATCGAGTATAGCAGAGGCGCACACTAGTGCGTCTAATATAGATACAGCACAACTAAACAGCGCAACAAATAACTGGGAGCAATTACTACAAAAAAATATATCCTACACGTTGGCACCATCGAAAAAAGAAAAAACCTTGCTACATTAATAACGGCGTTTGAAGGGCTTTTACAAAATAACCCACAAGAAATTTACCTTGTTATTGTTGGACAAAAAAGCAATAAACCAACACTGCACGATGATGCTATTTTTGAAATGGTAGCAGCTTCAAACCTATTAAAAGAGCGCGTTGTATTTACGGGTTATTTGTCTGATAGTGAAACAGCGGTACTTTACAAGCATGCAGCGCTGTATGTTTTTCCATCCGTGAACGAAGGTTTTGGTATTCCCCTATTAGAAGCATTTTCGCACCAGGTGCCAGTGCTTGCCGCTAACAATAGTTGCCTACCAGAAGTTGCCGGCAACGCCGCCATTACTTTTGACCCTTATAATGCAGTTGCGTTAAGTAAATTAATGGTAGACACATTAAACGATCCAGCACTTCTACAATCATTACAACAAAAGGGCACGGAGCGTCTTACGCATTTTAGTTGGAGGAAAACGCTGGATGCGTTGGAGGCCGTATTTGATCGCAGTATTGATTATTAAAGTTTACCTATATTTACTGCAAATTTTTAAGCATCAGTCCATTAGCACACATACAATCACGATTTACAGGCTCCTGGAAAAAGAGAGATCTTTTTATTACGCTGTTGCGTCTTTTTATTTTTGCATTAAAAGGTAGTTTCCAACGTTTAAGTTTTAAAAAATCGGGTGGACTTGTATTAGTAGGCAAAAATGCATCTATTAGATACGCGCATTATTTAACAGCCGGTAAAGATTTAATAATTGAAGACGGTGCCGAAGTTAACTGCTTAAGCAAACAAGGTATTGTACTAGGAAACCGCGTAACCATAGGTAAAAATGCTATTATCAGACCTTCTAATATTTATGGTGGCGCCATTGGCGAAGGATTAATTGTTGGCGACAATTCAAATATTGGACCGGGCGCTTATATAGGTTGCTCTGGGCTTATTACTATTGGAAAAAATGTAATGATGTCGCCAGGTGTAAGCATTTTTGCAGAAAATCATAATTTTTCCGACACCAATATTCCAATGAAAGATCAGGGCGTTACTGTTTCTTTTGTTATAATTGAAGATGATTGTTGGATCGCTTCTAACGCTACTATTTTAGCAGGTGTTACTATTGGCAAAGGATCGGTGGTGGCAGCAGGTTCTGTTGTTACTAAAAATGTACCGCCGTATAGTGTGGTAGCGGGTTCTCCGGCTACTATTATTAAATCAAGAAATTAATAAGGGCCAGTCTTGCCTTGCTTTTTCTAAATTTTGATGCGTTCCAATATCAATTAAGTAATCATTAATTTTATAGCCACTCATTTTATGTACGAGTAGCGGAAGCACATCAAAGCCAATATCGGCGGGTGTTTTAGCAGTGTCTATTAAATTAATAACACTCGGAGATGCTACATACAATCCTGCATTGGCCAAATTAGAAGTTGGGTTTACTGGCTTTTCTTCAAAACTCGTAATTGTTGCACTGGTATTTAATGCAACAATACCGCAACCTGTTGGATTGTTGGTTTCAAACAAAGCCATGGTAAATGCGTGCAGCTGCGAGGCATGAAAATCGTACAAATTAGATAAGCTGGTATTGGTTAAATTATCGGCGTAAATAATAAAAAACGCTTTTTGATCCTGTACAAAACTTTTATTGGCCCGGAGTGTTCCTGCACTACCTAATAATTCAGGCTCGTATGCATAAGTTACTTTAATATTTGTATCAAGTGCATTTACATGCGCCATTACCCTATCTGGAAGGTGATGTAAATTAATAAGCACTTCTGTTACGCCTGCTTTTTGCATCAATTCAAACCACCAATTAATAAGTGGCTTGCCAGCAATAGGTACTAGGCATTTAGGAAGCGTAAGGGTGATAGGATGTAAACGTGAACCAAGCCCGGCGGTTAATAAAAATGCTTTCATAGCTTGCGGGTTGTTATGTTAAGGGTTCTTATTTTACGTTTAATAAAATACGGGACCCAGCAGGATCAAATGTATAGGTAAGCTCTTTGTAAGCGCTCATGGCCGTTCTAAAATTATCTTGCTGTTGTAATGGAACATAGCTCATTAAAAAACCGCCGCCACCTGCACCTGCAATTTTACAACCTGTGGCACCGTTAGCAAGCGCTACTGCAACCATTTCGTTAATTTGTGGAGTACTTACCGCAGATGCTAGCTTTTTTTTGTTCTCCCAATTGATAGCCAGCAAATTACCCAGCACTTCAAACTGTTTGTTGTTAAATGCAGTTTCTAATTTATTTACCAGGCCTGCAATGGTTTTAAGCTCTTCAATTTTATTAGAAATATTATTAGACTGTTCTTCAAGCACACTCTCTGCTTTACGCATAACACTGGTGTTGTGCAAAATAATGGATGATTGCAATTTATTTTTATCGGTATCAGAAAGTGCTAGGTCTGTAACCGTTACGGAATGATCCGCGTTAAACTCAATTTTTTTAATGCCGCCGTAAGCCGCAATGTACTGGTCTTGTTTACCAATGGGCTTTTTGAGCATATCAATTTCAATAATGCAAGCTTCGTTGGCAATTTGTTCACTACTTACTTGCATCCCTTTAAAATGATATAAAGCATTTAAAAGCCCAACGGTTAATACCGACGAAGAACCAAGACCAGAGCCCTTTGCCGTAATATCGGCGAGGGTAATAATTTCGATACCCTTTTTTATACCCACATGCTGTAATGCTGCTTTAATAATATCGTGTTTGATATCACATACGTTTTCAACAATTTCGTTTTCGGTGTAGTGGAGTACAATTAAATCATCAAACCTTTTTTTGACAATCACATAAATGTATTTGTCGATGGTTGCAGAAATTACCTGCCCTTTATGCGCCTTGTAAAAAGAAGCAAAATCGGTACCGCCGCCAACAAAACTTAAACGTAAAGGAGTTTGTGAAACAACCATAGTGACTATTTAATAACGTGGACTGTTTCTCCACGCATACACTGATGTAATAATATCTTGTAAGTTATGCCTTGGCTCCCAACCCAATTGCTCTTTTGCTTTATGGGCAAGCGCAATTAAAGATGGTGGATCACCAGGTCTTTCATTTACAATGGCAAAGTTAACTTTTTGGCCCAATACCTTCTCGGTTTCCTCAATTATTTGTAGTACTGAATATCCGGCGTTGGTGCCTAAATTAAATATTTGATTGGTAACCTTTGCATTAAGCATTGCATTTATTGCGAGCTCGTGGGCCCTCGCAATATCACTCACATGGATATAATCGCGAACACCCGTACCATCGGGGGTTGGAAACTGATTGCCAAACACTTTTATCTCGTCTCTTTTACCAAGGGCGGTATCAATTACTAATGGAATCAGATGTGATTCATACCCGCGCGATTCGCCATGTAACGCTGTTGCGCCTGCGGCGCAGAAATACCTGAATATGATAAACTCCAACCCATGCGCTGCGGCCGTGTCGGCTATAATTTGTTCATCAAAAAGTTTAGACCAACCGTATGGGTTAACGGGTTTTAAAATATCTGTTTCAATTATAGTATCGTTTACTGGTATACCATACACAGCAGCAGTAGAAGAAAATAATATAGACTTCACCGAATACTGCTTCATTTTTTTTAAAAGCGCAATAGTGCCGGTCACATTATTTTGATAATAAGGGAGAGGGCGAACAACAGAGTCGGGCACATTAGCAGAAGCTGCTAAATGAATAACCCTTGTAATATTATGTGTGGAAAAAATAGTGTCTAAAATATGTTCATCAGAAAAATTAGCCTCGTAAAAAGTAGCGCCTGCTGGCACGGCTTCTTTTTTTCCATCGCGTAAATCATCTATTACTACCAGGCTGTAACCCAGTGTACGCAGGTGTTCTCCAACAACGCTGCCA
>CAJBRT010000107.1 GCA_903958045.1 uncultured Bacteroidota bacterium
AATGAAAATAATATTAAAAATAAAAATAATTTTTATAACTTAATATAACCGTATTCTACAATTTGACTTAAACTACTATTATTAGTTATACCAAAAGTAAATGTATTAGCAGTAGTTGTAGAAACACTAGCAGTGCTTATTGTTCCAGGAGTACCAATTATTTGACTAGGTATTGAAGTTAATACTAGTTGATTTCCATCAATGTAATACCAAGCGTATTGAGTTCCTATTACAGCTACATTACTATTTGAGATTGATACAGTAGCATTCCAAATACATATACCACTTGGAATATTACCTCTAAGCCACATAACATAAGAATTATTTTGTTCTACTGTAAAGCTTACAGTATTTGATCCTGTTGATATTGTCCAACTACTTGTTACTCCTTCTGATGAACCAGGTGGTTTCCAAAATAATTGTCCAGACGAGCCTGTTGAACAAAGAACAGAATTATTTTCAGGAGTTGTTTGAGGCATAATATAATTAATATTATTTCCCGTGCTTGAATAAAAAGCAACTTGACCATTATTTTGAATTTCAAGATGAGTTTGATTAAGATTCTTGAAAAGAATACTTCCTGTTTTTGAAAGTTGTATTTCATTATTAGGAATTTCTCCGTCATTTGCTCCTGAAATTAATTTTAATGAATTTTTCGAGAGAATATTGAAAGAGCCTGTATTTGAATTTATAATTCTATGACTGAAAACTGCATTACTATTTTCAGAGCTGCTTAATAAATACGAATATAATTCATTCGTAGCATCATTTTTAAGAATATAGGTTGATTCAGAACTTGTTCCAGTACTTAAATTTTCAACAAGAAATCCGATCGGACCATCTGTATTTTGAACAATACTAGTAGGACCTTGAGGACCAACTGGTCCAGTTAAACTTTGAGGACCGGTGCTATATGTAATAAGACCATTGGAAGGGTCGTAAGAAAGAATAGATGATGATGTATTGTTTTGTAAAAAAGGAGCATAAAGTTGTCCATCATTAGCTACTTGTAAAAGAAGATCACCTCCAGCAAGATTTAGAGTACCAGCAATACCTAATCCAGAACGAATTTCAAAAGTAGTATTTCCTTGAGTTTCTGAACCAATGACAAATGTGTTAGCTCCAGGAGAACCATACGTACCAAACATATTTGTGAAATTATCTGTTTTAGCAATACTAAACATAATATCTCTTGATGCATTTCCAGAAGTAAAATGATAAGCAGTAACATTTGAATTTCCCGCATCAAAATTTTCATTCACACTGAAACCATCAGCTCCGTGAGAGTAAAATGTTTGTCCATTTAAGTCAAATGTATTTGTAACAACTGAATCGTACATAGTTGTTGTTCCAGTAAAATTAGAATTTACACTTGATAAAGTTGAAGTTATGGCATCAAAAGTTAATTCGTTTGAACCAGTTGCTTCATTAGAATTATTAAAAATAATTTGACCATTTGTTCCTCCAATTGGGCCAATAGGACCAGTATGACCTTGAGGTCCATTATATAAAGTAGAATAAGAAATTTCATTTGTAGAAGGATTATAAAATAAGGAATTAGGTCCAGTCATTTCACGAATAGGATTGATAAATAATCCACCAGTAGAAGCATTTAATCCAGTAGAAGATGAAGCATTTATAATAATACTTTGAGAAGGTTGATTTGTTTGTCCTGCATTATTTCCTATAGCAATAGAGTAAGCACCTTGACTTGTATTTCCAGCGCCTTGACCAATAGCAATACTATTAGTTCCTTGGGTTGTAAGACCAACACCTTGTCCAATTGCGATAGAACTATTTCCTTGTTGATTATATCCAGCATAATATCCTAAAGCGATAGAATTATTACCTTGAGATGTATTACCAGAAAAACTACCAATAGATAAACTGTCAACACCTTGAGAGGTGATAGATGTTTCTCTTCCAATAGCAATAGAATAATTACCTTGATTTGCATTACCAGCATTATTACCAATAGCAATAGATTCTAAACCTTGAGTAGTACTTCCAGAATATTTTCCAATAGCAATACTTCCTGTTGATTGTTCGTTTGATCCAGCATAATAACCTATTGATACAGAATAATCGTGTTGATTCAAATTTCCAGCACGAGTTCCAAGAGATACAGATTGGTCACCTTGATTTGTTTCTCCTGCTCGATATCCGATAGCGATGGCTTGACCGTTAATAGGGTCAGCTGTTATTCCTTGATTAACACTACCAGCATTTGTACCAATAGCAATACAATTATCGTTTTGACCTTCTCTTCCAGCATTATCACCAATAGCAACGGAAGATATTCCCTGTCCTGTTGAAGCAGCAAGATTACCAATAGCAATTCCTCTGTCTTGTTGATTTATATTACCAGCCGAATTGCCAATAGCAACAGAGTATAGACCTTGATTGATTTGACCAGCACTAACACCAAGAGATATATTATCACTACCAATACCCCAAGCACCAGAGTTAGAATTCCAGAAAAGATAGTCACCGTAGTTTGAACCATTTGGTATGGAAGAGTTAGAAGAGGGAAGACCGTTTAAAGGCCCTGTTATATTTACAACGTAAATATTACTAAAAGATGTTTGTAAATCCATTTTTAT
>CAJBRT010000108.1 GCA_903958045.1 uncultured Bacteroidota bacterium
CGTATTAGAAGCGTTGTCGCATCCTGGCAAAAAAGCTTTTGCTGGTACCGAGCTTAATACAAGAAATGTGCGTCAAGAAAAAATGAGCGCGCTTCGTAAAACCATTAGCAGAAGACTGGAAGAATCTAAAAATACAACGGCCATGCTTACTACTTTTAACGAAGTAGACATGACGCGTGTTATGGAAGTGAGAAAGCAGTATAAAGATAAATTTAAAGAAAGCCATGGCGTTAATTTAGGCTTCATGAGCTTCTTTGCTAAAGCATGTTCTACTGCACTAGGCGAATGGCCTTCTGTAAATGCATATATCGATGGTGATCAAATAATTTACCACGATTACGCAGACATTAGTATTGCGGTGAGCACGCCTCGCGGTTTAACCGTACCTGTTATGCGCAATGTAGAAAGTATGAGCATGGCAGATGTAGAAAAAACAGTGGTGATGCTTGCTGGTAAAGCGCGCGATAGTAAACTTACTGCCGATGATTTACAAGGTGGTACTTTCACCATCACCAATGGTGGTGTGTTTGGTAGCTTAATGAGTACGCCTATTATCAATATTCCACAGAGTGCTATTTTAGGTATGCATAAAATACAGGACAGACCCATGGCTATTAACGGCCAGGTGGTGATCAGACCAATGATGTATTTAGCGCTTAGTTACGATCACCGCATCATTGATGGTCGTGAGAGTGTTGGATTTTTAGTACGTGTTAAAGAGCTTTTAGAAAATCCAGAGTTATTACTCATGGGTAAAGATCCTGTTAAAACATTACTAGAACTCTAAGTGCGTTTTCAATCGTATTGCAACACGGCGGTTACTATCATTAATACTTATAAAGGAGGTGTGCCTTTTGTGCACCATCTCAAACAATATTTTGCTGCACACAAAAAGCATGGTTCTACCGATCGTAGAACCATTGCGCATTTATGCTATACCTATTACCGCCTCGGTGCTAGTATCTCAAATTTTGATACCGATAAAGGCCTTCAACTCGCTATTTTTTTATGTGAAGCCAAGCCTGGCAACTGGGCGCTTTTATTTGAGCCAAGCTGGCTTGCAGCATGGGTTGCTTCTGATGGATCATCAGTTGCGACATTAGATCAAAAACTTGATTTTATTAAGGAGGTATATCCAGGATATAATCCTGCTACTATTTTTCCTTTTGCGGCGCATTTGTCGGAAGGGATGGATGCTACTGCCTTTAACAGGAGCCACCTACTTCAACCTGATTTATTTATTCGTATCAGGCCAAGGCAGGAAGATGCCGTGGTCTCCAAATTAAATAAGGCGGAGATTCATTTTGAAAAAATTTCCGACACTTGCCTAAGGCTTGCGAGTGGTACTAAATTAGATGAAGTACTACTCATTAATAAAGAAGCCGTGATTCAAGATTACAGTTCACAACAAATTGGAAATGTATATGCGCTTGCAACGGAGTTTGCAGATTCTAAAAAAAGAGTGTGGGACGCCTGCGCAGCAAGTGGTGGCAAATCTATTTTAGCCGTAGACCTTTTAGGACAAATTAAATTAACGGCTTCTGATATGCGCGCTTCTATTTTGCGCAATTTACAAACTCGTTTTACGGCGGCGGGTATGGGTGCCTATCAGTCTTTTGCAGTGGATTTAACCAGCGCGCACGACCTTAGTAATTTTGCTAAGCTTGCCGATTTTATTATTTGCGATGCGCCTTGCTCGGGGAGTGGTACCTGGGGGAGAACGCCCGAACACCTTGCCTTTTTTGATGAGGCCTCTATTGATAATTATAGACAGCTACAACAATCTATTATTACCAACACGCTACCGTATGTAGCAGTGAATGGATATTTTTTATACAGTACCTGTTCTGTGTTTGCAGCAGAAAATGAAGCGCAGGTAAAATTTATAACAACAAATTTTCCTGAGTTTAAACTCGTGCATCAGCAGCTATTTACTGGCTACACAAAAAAAGCAGACACCATGTTTGCGGCACTGTTTCAGAAAAAATAAGTAA
>CAJBRT010000109.1 GCA_903958045.1 uncultured Bacteroidota bacterium
GTTCGGTCCCTATCCGTCGTGGGCGTTGAGAAGTTGAGAGAATTTGACCTTAGTACGAGAGGACCGGGTTGAACGAACCTCTGGTGGATCGGTTGTCGTGCCAACGGCACAGCCGAGTAGCTATGTTTGGACGGGATAAACGCTGAAAGCATCTAAGCGTGAAACCTTCCACAAGATGAGTTTACTTTTAAGGGTCGTCGAAGACTACGACGTTGATAGGCTATAGGTGTAAAGCTAGTAATAGCAAAGCCAAGTAGTACTAATTGCCCGTAAGCCTTATTTTTTTTCTTGTTATTATTTTTCCTTTCCAATATGTAAATTATTGTTTTATCAGTCTATTCATTTAGACACCGATAAAATTACCTTCTTATGGTGATTTTGCCGGGGGTGTTCACCTCTTCCCATTCCGAACAGAGAAGTTAAGTCCCCCATGGCCGATGGTACTTGCATTATGCTGGGAGAGTAGGTAGTTGCCATATTTATTTAAAAAGCCTCGTATATCTTAACCGATATCACGAGGCTTTTTTGTTTTAGGGATCTTCTTAATAGATACCTCACATTCGTTCAAAAAATATAGGGTATAGGCACAAAAAAAAGTCCCGCAATAAATGCAGGACTTTTTTTATGTAAGCTTAGAAATTTAGTAGATATTAATATCTGTTAAATCCTCCGCCTCCACCGCTGTTTCCACGGTCACGGTTGTATCCACCGCCGCTTCCGCCGCGATTTCCACCACCACCGTATCCACCACGGCTACCGCCGCCGCCGCCGAAGCTCTTCTTTTTGAAGCCGCCTCTTTCGCCTTCTGGACGTGGAGTTGATTCATTAACAACAATCTTGCGCTCCATAACATCAGTATCGTGTAATTGCGCGATTGCAGCACGAGCCGCTTCATCATCTGCCATTTCTACGAAACCAAAGCCTTTGCTACGGTCATTGTTAAATTTGTCTGTAACGATCTTTGCACTTGTTACTTCACCGAATGGAGTAAATAAGTTTTGCAGGTCTTCACTGGACATATTCCAGTTTAGATTTCCAACGTAAATGTTCATGTTCTTTAAAAAAATTAAGTGATCAAAAACCAATGATAATGCGTAGCCAAAACCTGAAACATTTACGAAAAAAACGTTCTGAGAAATGGAAGAACTTTCATTGGACATTTCGAAGGTATGTAATTTGTGGGAAACCAATTTTTTTTTATGCTTTTTTTACCCTTTAAGGCATAAAAAAACCCGGCCAAAGCCAGGTTTTTTGTATAAAAGGTTGATTATCTGCTGATTATTCGCCTACCACCTCAAAATCAATTTCAGTAACATTACCGTTACCAAAGTCGATAGAAGCCTTATAAGCACCTAATTCTTTCACTTCTTCTACAATAGTGATACGCTTGCGATCAATTTCGTAACCTTTTTGGTCACGGATAGCACGTGTTAATTGTAATGAAGTTACTGCACCAAATATTTTACCGCTGGTACCTGTTTTAGCAGTTAATTTAACTGGACTAGATTTTAGTACATCGATTACTTTATTGATTTCAGCTAACATTACCGCTTCTTTTCTAGCCTTAACTTTTAACTGTTCGTCAAGTTGCTTAAGGTTTGAAGGGCTTGCTTCAACGGCAAACTTTTGTGGGATTAAAAAGTTACGCGCATAACCGTTTTTTACAGTTACTAATTCACTCTTACCACCTAAGTTGTCTACGTCTTGAATTAAAATTACTTGCATGTTGTTTTTGTTTTAGTCCCCAAGAGCCCAGCTACTGCTGTCTCTCACCCGATGTGAGATTAGGGAAGGTTACTAATTAGGGTATTACTTTAATAAGTCAGTAACGAAAGGTAATAAAGACATTTGACGTGCCTTTTTAACTGCGTCCTGTACTTTACGTTGATACTTTAGTGAGTTACCGCTCAAACGACGAGGTAATAATTTACCTTGTTCGTTGATGAACTTTTTAAGGAACTCAACATCCTTGTAGTCTACGTATTTGATGCCGTATTTCTTGAAACGACAAAACTTTTTCTTTGGTTTCTCCTGCTTAATTGCGGTCAGGTATTTTATCTCATTCTTTGCCATGTGATTAAGCCTCCATTTTTTGTTTTACCGCAAATCCGCCATTTCTTTTTACGTGGTTATACTCAACGGCGTATTTGTCGAGTTTCGTAATCATGTGACGCATAATTTGCTCGTCACGTAAAATTTGAATCTTAAGTTTTTCGTTAAGATCCGTTGGGCCACTGTATTCTAACACCCAGTAAATACCAGTTGTCTTTTTTTGAATAGGGTAGGCCAGTGATTTAAGACCCCAAGGATTTGAATGCACAGTAGCTCCACCGAAGCTAGCAATCATATCTTGGTATTTTTTCTGAGAAGCTTTAAAGTCTTCTTCAGAAAGAACCGGAGTGAAAATCACCATTAATTCGTAATTACTCATTACTTGAATTTTTAGGTTTAAAATTGGGTTTACCCAGTGGACTCCACCGAAATGGAGAATCTGCCAAATACAGATTTGGGGTTGCAAAAGTACGTAAAAGCACCGGTTTTACTGCATTTTTTCCTCTATTTTTTCGAGTAAAACCAGAAAAGTTGGGAAATGATCGCTAAACCCATCCCTAAACTGGTTCCCATCCCAGGTTCGAAGAGGGTAACCCTTGTACCGGCCTTGTTGTTCAATCATAAAAAAGGCCTTGTAAACGTGGGAGCTACCCAAAAACAGCCTACCAGTGTGCCTTGGCGGAATCCAACTCTGCGATACCAAAATTTGGTCAAAAATGCCCCAGGCGTCCCTATTGGCAAGGGTTCCGCTGCCTTTTGCTAGTATTTCAACCCAAGGATTGTATAAATCCGACTTTTTGATCATTTTTAGCCCTCCACTCGATTGCAGGGCATGCGACACACTATAATCCGATGGATTATCGTTTAAATCGCCCATCACCATAATTTTAGCAGATGGGTTCTCGGCTAAAATAGTATTGATATGGCTTCTGCACACCTTGGCTGCTTTACTCCTGGATTCGGTACTTCTTTTTTGGCCACCTCTTCTGCTGGGCCAGTGGTTTACATAAACATGTACGGTGTCGCCCAGTAAAACGCCTTTCACGTATAAAATATCACGTGTAAATACGGGTTCTTTATTTCTTTGGGCTAGTACAACTTCTAACGAACGGTGTAGAATAGGCTTAAAATATTTAGGCTGATAGAGTAGCGCTACATCAATACCTCTTTTGTCTTTTGAATTTTCATGCACAAATAAATATCCTCTATTTTTTATGAGCGGATGCTTAATTAAATCGTTGAGTACGGTATCGTTTTCAATTTCAACAGCGCCTAAAATAGCAGGGCCATCGTTATTAATTTCTGTACCTATTTTTTGCACAACACTAGCCAAATTGCTTACTTTTTTTTGATAGATAGCACTGCTGTAATGTTTGGCACCGCTTGGTAAAAACTCTTCGTCATCTATGATTGGATTATTAATGGTATCGTAGAAATTTTCGAAATTATAAAAAGCGGCAATACAGCTATGATGCCTTTGCGGCATGGGTTTAAAGGACGTGACATCTTTTTGTATAGTTGCCTTACAACTTGTAAGGAGTGTAGCGAAAATTGTAAGAACGAATAGCTGGTTAAGCACCTTGAATATATTGCGCATATCTTTTATTCGCTAATTACAATTATTTAAACTGGTATTTCACGCCAAACTTTTTGATACATCATTTTGCCATTAGAACTGGATTAGATTGTGCAAGAAATCTATGTTATGCACGCGATTTATTTATGTTTGATTTGCTTATTTATGGCGCTGTGTGCACAGTCGCAAAAACGCAACAAGCAAAAAGCGCTTCCCAATAGGTTGTTGCAAAAAGTGGTGGTATCGGAGCCTGACGAAATACCAATTGTTGTATTAGATCCTGACACCAAAAATGGCATGGAACCCTCTTTTGTTGCCTCCTCATTACATGCCAACAAAGACCCTTTTTATAACACGGCCAGTTTTGGTTTTGCAGCCGCAGGATTTATGATTAAAGGGCTCGATGCTAGTTTTTCTCAAACCCTTTTAAATGGCCTTCCCATTAAAAGCTTGCTCACGGGTAGTCCTCATTTTGCCGTTTACTCGGGCCTACAACAAATGATGCGAAAAACGGTAGTGCTAGATGGCATTTCGGGCAACGAGCTTTCTTTTGGGAGCCTTGGTAACACAACAGGCGCAGATATCAGAGCAGTTGTGATGCCTAGGCAAAATAAAATAGCAGTCACCATGGCCAACCGTGCTTATTCGCATAAATATGTTGTGCAAATGTCTACGGGACCATTAAAAAACGGATGGGCATTTGCCGCGCATCTGAATGCTCGTCTAGCAAAAGAAGGCTATTATAGTGGCTGTGGTTACGAAGGGTATGGGTATATGGTAAGCGTCGATAAAAAAATAAATGAGCGAATTATTCTGTCTTTGTCTTTACTCGGTGCGCCCATTGCCGCAGAGCGGCAGGCGCCTGTGCTTCAAGAATCGTTACAATATTTTGGTGCCAATTATAATCCTAATTGGGGCATGCAAAATGGTCTTAAAAGAAATGCAGTTAAAAGTACCACCCATTTACCTACACTTATTTTTTCGACAGCGTTATCGCTACCTGCTGCACAAAAATTAAATATTGCAATAGGGTTAACGGTGGGTGTTAAAAGTATTACCGGACTTGATTGGAATAGCGCTCCTGATCCGCGCGCCGATTATTATAAATACCTACCTAGTTTTTATAAAGATGCTGCACTTGGGGCACTCATGCATCAAGAGTTACTTCAAAACCCAGGCAAAGGACAACTCGATTGGACGGGCATGTACACCCTAAATGCCATGTCCAATGAACCGGTAATTGTTAGTGGTAATCCTAATGTATTACTTCAAAAAAAAGCAGCTGTAATTGTAGAAAAAAGGATGGATGCACAGCAAACGCTTGTGGCATCGCTCGTGTATCAGTCTCCAATGGGTAAAGTAGGGCTTTTTACTGCTGGTATCAACGCTCAACTCGAACGGCATCATTTTTATAAAACAGTACATGATTTATTAGGCGCACATTATTATGTTAACATTAATCAGTTTGCCGAAGATGCCTTACAAATCAGAACGGATGTGCATCAATTTGATATCGAAAATCCCAATCAAATTATTTTGCAGCATCAACAATTTGGCTATAATTATGTAGCTAAGTTTTTTCAAACGGCTGCCTTTGTGCAGTCTAGCTGGACGTTTAATCGTTTCGATATTTTTGCGGGCGTTCAGTTAACGGGCAATAGTTTTAACAGGGTAGGTCTTGTAAAAAACGGCTTGTTTCCACTACAATCAAAGGGCGCATCCTACACGTATCATTTTACAAGTCCAGAAACTAAATTAGGCGTGACCTATAAATTAAAGGGGCGTCATTATTTTGCACTCGAATTATTATCTGCTGCAAGAGCGCCCCTTTTTGACAATGTGTTTGTTGCGCCAAAAATGCGTTCAACGGTAACGGATCAAATCAGTTCCGAAAAAATACGTTCTATATTATTTGGGTATCAGTATCAATCCAATTTTTGTAAAATAGGGTTTCGTACTTTTTTAATTGCACAAAAAGGCGCGCAAGATGTGCTTACTTTTTACCACGATGGGTACCACAGTTTTGTCAATTATGCACTTACGGGTATCAACAAAATAATGCAGGGGCTAGAAGCTAGTATCGATTTTTCTTTGCGTGAAAATTTGTCGTTGCAATTTATTGGCGCTCTTGGTGATTACCGTTTTAGTTCCAGACAGCAACTAGTAGTGAGTTCCGATAATGATGCAGCGGTACTAGAAAAAGGCACCGTCTATGTCAACAATTTTAGGGTAGCCCGCACACCACAGAGGGCTGCCGCTGTAAACATCAGTTACCGGTTGGGGTCATTTTTTTCTATTATTAGTGCGCATTATATGGACAGGCGTTGGATGTCATTTAATCCCATTCGGCGGACATATGGCGCGCTTGCCACACTGGATACGCTGAGCGTTCAGCGCTCCCAAATTACTGCACAGTCCCAGCTTCCCGCCATGTTTACCGTTGGGGCTTTGCTGGGTCAGTCAATTAGGTGGTACCGCGTAAAAAACAAACAGCCCCAAACCATTATGTGTATCCTAAGCCTCAATAATATTTTACAAAATAGTCCAGTGCTTATGGGCGGATATGAGCAACTACGTTTTGATATTGCTAAACTTGATGTCCATAAATTTCCGCCTAAGTATTTTTTAGGGTATGGCTTTAATTTTTCCGCTACTATTTCTTTTACTTTTTAATGTGTTTGTATGTCAGTCACTACTTCTTATTTTGGAATTAAAAATGTTTGTATACAATGGGTTTGTATCTTTTTTTTATGGGGCACTTTTTGCAATTGCGAAAAAGTTTGGGATGCGCCACCCCTTTATACGGGCCCGGCATTAAAAGCCAATATGTCTATCAAAGACTTACTGCGCCTACATATCCCCAATAATTATGAAAAAATTAGTGCCGACTATATTATTGAAGGAACGGTTACCGCCAACGACAAAACCGATAATTTTTATAAGTCCATCATTATTCAGGATTCCACCGCTGCCATTACCATTAAACTAGATGGGTACAATTTATTTACAAAATATGCTGTGGGGCAAAAAGTGGGTATTGCACTCAGTGGACTCTGGCTTTCTGATTATGCGGGCATGACACAAATTGGTGTTGGGGTAGACAGGTCCGACCCGGCATCTCCTTTTTTACTAGGTATTCCGCAACCACTGATGAACCGCTATATTAGCCTTTTAGCTGGTGGTAAATTAATGGCACCTATTTCTGTTTTGGCCACGGGCCTAGTAGATAGTTTAAAAGGATGTTTAGTAGCCATTGATCAACTAGAATTTGTAGTATCAGATACTGGCAAACCCTATTCCGATTTGGTGAATCAACTGCCTACCAGTCATACGCTGCGCACCTGTTCTATTGGAAATTTATATTTGCGTACCAGTGGTTTTGCTTCTTTTGGTAATGCCTTAACACCAAGAGGTAATGGAAGGGCTACTGGCATATACACTGTTTTTAGAACCCAAAAGCAACTTGTGATCAGAGACACTTCCGATTTGAAGTTGACAGGACTCCGGTGCAGTGTAACAGGGCCTAAAACTTTATTTGCAGAGGACTTTACAACTGCGCTGACCGATAGTGTTTTTGTGGCCGCTGGTTATAAAAACATTTCAGAAGTTGGCGGAAAATATTTTACCGCTAAAAAAACGTCTGCTAATGCGTATCTCGAAATTTCTGCTTTTGCAGCGAGGCAAAACGCGGTGATATCTTGGCTTATTTTACCACCTATTAATCTCGATCATTCTGCCAACGAAATATTACATTTTGACACCAAAGACGGTTTTGACAATGGTGCCATTTTGCAGGCCATGGTATCCACTAATTATGATGGCGGTAACAATCCGGCTAGGGCAAAATGGACCCTGCTGCCAGCCGTAATGTCCAAGGGCAGTGGCAGTGGCTTTGCGCCCCAATGGATGTTTTCCAATAACCTAGATTTAAGTAAGTTTAAAGGGAACGTTTATATCGCTTTTAGGTACGAGGGCAACGACCCCTCTGCGTCCATAGGCAAGCTTACCACTAGTTTTAGGCTTGATAATATTATGGTGCAGGGCAATTGAACCGCAATTTGTGTCATCCTGTCAGAAATACTGCTAAAATGGGGCCTTGGTACTTTATTTGTATAAGTTGGATACAAATAACTGAACTATGCAAAAAGGACAAATACGCGTACAAACGGAAAACATCTTTCCCATCATTAAAAAATTCTTGTACAGTGACCACGAAATCTTTTTACGTGAATTAGTGAGTAATGCGGTAGACGCCTCTCAAAAAATTAAAACCCTCTCTTCTATTGGCGAAGCCAAAGGGGACCTTGGGGAACTTCGTATAGACGTGGTGCTAGATGCCAAAGAAAAAACATTGTCTATCATTGATAGAGGGGTGGGTATGACTTCTGAAGAAGTTGATAAATATATCAACCAAGTAGCATTTTCTGGTGCCGAAGAATTCATGGACAAATACAAAGACGCCAATATTATTGGTCACTTTGGTTTAGGATTTTACAGCGCCTTTATGGTGAGTGATAAAGTAGAGTTGTATTCAAAATCATTTAAAGATGCATCGGGTGTGTTTTGGGGTTGTGATGGCAATCCGGAATTTGAATTATACGAAGTAGACTACGCACAGCGTGGAACTAAAATTGTGTTGCATATCAGCGAAGAAAGCAAAGAGTTTTTAGAAGCTTCACGTGTTAAAGCCATCTTAGATCGTTTTTGTAAATTCTTACCAATTCCTATTTATTTTTCTGAAGTAGGGGTAAAAGAAGAAGGCGAGAAAAAAGATGAAATCGTTGAAGAAAAATCAATCAACAATCCAGATCCTATTTGGGTTAAAAAGCCAAGCGAATTATCCAAAGAAGATTACGAGAAATTTTACAAAGAACTATATCCTTTTGGCGAAACACCATTATTTTGGATTCACCTCAACGTAGACTATCCATTTAATTTAACGGGTGTTTTATATTTCCCTAAAATCAAGCAGAGCTACGAGATTCAAAAAGATAAAATTCAATTATACTGCAACCAGGTATTTGTTACCGATGAGGTAAAAGATATTGTACCAGAATTTTTGATGTTATTACATGGCGTTATTGATAGTCCAGATATTCCTTTAAATGTGAGCAGAAGCTACTTACAGGGCGATCCGAACGTTAAAAAAATCAATGCGCATATCACTAAAAAAGTAGCCGATAAATTAGAAGAAATATTTAAGGCAGACCGCGCCGCATTTGAAGAAAAGTGGGAGAGCTTAGGCTTATTTGTGAAGTACGGCATGATGACCGACGATAAGTTTTTAGATAAGGCAAATAAATTTATTGTAATGGAAGATACCACTGGTAAATTCCATACGTTAGAGGAGTACAAAACCTTAACCGAGGCTACACAAAAAAACAAAGACGGCAAACAAGTTATTTTATACACTACAAATCCTATTCAGCAGGACGCTTACATTCAGGCGGCTACTAAAAAAGGATATACCGTTGTTAAAATGGAAACCCTGGTAGACTCGGCTTTCATTAACAATATGGAAATGAAATGGGAGAACGTAACTTTTGTAAGAGTTGACGCCGATATCGTTGATAATTTAATTGACAAGCAGGAGTCTAACGAATCGGTACTTAGCAAAGACGACGCCGAAAAATTAAAGGAACTATTTAATTTACAAATTGCTGATTTACATGTGACCACCGAGGTTAAAGGATTAAGCGCAGATAGCGCTCCGGTTGTTGCAACTAGACCAGAGTTTATGCGCCGTATGAAAGATATGGCCGGTGTTGGTGGCGGTATGACTGCGTTTTATGCACAAATGCCGGATGAAGTAACCTTAACGGTAAATGGCAATCACCCAATCTATCAAACCCTATTAAAAGAAGGCAATACAGACCTTCAAAAAAGTCAGGTGCGTAATTTAGCAGACCTTGCTTTATTATCTCAGGGTCTTTTAAAAGGGAATGATTTAACCAACTTCATTAATAGAAGCGTAGATCTATTACAAAATAAATAAACGTTTTTAAAAAGCGCAGTTAAGCACTGAGGCGAAGGTCAATCATTTTGAGCTGAATGGTTTTTTCATTATTCCATTCGTTTTCGTCGAGTGTAAAAACAATATCTAATGGCTGATTCATTTGTAGTAGTGCAAATTTATCAGCCATTTTAAATCCAATACCTGATAGTGTAACACCGTCTTGTTTTAACACAAACCTAATATGTTGCTCTTTTACAATTTTTGAATACCCCGTATTGGAAACGCCCCTTGCAATAAACACGGGCTTCATGTTTTCAGGCCCAAAGGGTTCCATTTGAGATAAAATATTATAAAACCCTTGATTGATTTCTTTAAAAGAAATAGGCGCGTCAATAACAATCTCCGGAACGAGTAAGTCGTCGGTAATTTGCGCTGCAACAGCTGCTTCAAACGCCGCCGCAAAGGCTGGAACGTTCTCCGGAAGCAGGGTCATGCCGGCGGCGGCAAAATGCCCGCCATAGCCAATTAAATGCTGGCGACAAGCATGTATGGCTTCATATAAATTAAATCCTACCACACTGCGCGCACTGCCTGCGGCGATATCGCCACTTCTGGTTAATACAATAGTAGGTCTATAATAGGTTTCTATCAGTCTACTCGCCACAATGCCTACTACACCTTTATGCCAATGCTCCTCGTACACAAATGTTGTTTTTTTACCCGCATGCGAAGGGTCGTTTATAATTTGTGCAAGGGCATCTTCTGTAATGGTACTATCCGCTTCACGTCTATCCAAATTATCGGACTGCAGCATTTGCGCAAATTCAAGTGCCTTAGTGGCATCTTGTTCTATAAATAGTTGTACTGCTTTTTTTGCATCATCCATTCGGCCTGCCGCATTGATGCGTGGGGCAATCACAAAAACCAAATTATTTAAAACCATTTTTTTCTCCACCTTAGAAAGTTGGAGTAAGGCCTTAATGCCCGGGCATGGATGTTGATTTACTTTTTCAAGTCCGTAGTAGGCTAAAATTCTATTTTCGCCTGTGAGTGGTACAATGTCTGCTGCAATTGCTGTGGCTGCTAAATCTAAATAGGTAAGATAAGAATCGTCCGGTAATTGTAATTTTTGCGCAAGTGCCATCATTAATTTAATGCCCACGCCACAACCACATAGTTCTTTGTAGGGGTAAGGGCAATCAATTTGTTTTGGATTTAAAATGGCCACTGCTGGTGGAATGATAGGGTCCGGTAAGTGGTGGTCACAAACAATAAAATCAATCCCCAACGTTTTTGCGTACGCAATAAGATCTGTAGATTTTATACCACAGTCGAGTGAAATTATTAAGGTGCAACCTGTTTCTTTGGCGTAATCAATACCCATTTTAGAAACACCATACCCTTCTTTGTAACGGTGCGGAATATAATAATCGGTATTGTTATGAATGCCACCAATAAACTGATACATGCTTGCAACGGCCGTGGTGCCGTCTACATCATAATCGCCAAAAACAAGTATTCTTTCATTTGCAGCGCGCGCCGTTAAAATACGCGCAACGGCCTTGTCCATATCTTTCATGAGCCAAGGATCATGAAGGTCAGAGAGCTTAGGTCTGTAAAAATCTTTTGCTATTTCAAAGGTTTCGATACCTCTCGCTACTAAAATACTACAAATGGTTTTGTTGATATTCAGGGCGGCTTGTAAGGCCTCCGTTTTGACTGCATCGGATGCTACTATCGTCCACCTTTTTTCCATTAATATTTTCTATCGGTTGTATATCTTACTAATTCCTCTAAGGCTTCACGTACTTCGGAAGGAGGGAAGCTGTGTAATATATCGAGGGCTTCATCTCTAAATGCAAACATTTTATTTGTTGCATAGGCAATGCCTCCAAAATTTTCTACGGCATCTAGCACAAAATCAACTTTATCTTTTTGGGTATTTTGATTTTTGATGATGTAAATAATTTTTTTACGCAGCGCTGCGTCACAATTATTAAGCGTATAAATAAGCGGCAGCGTTAATTTTTTTTCTTTGATATCGTTGCCGGTTGGTTTACCAATGGCTTCGCTGCTGTAATCAAATAAGTCATCTTTAATTTGAAAAGCCATGCCCACTTTTTCTCCAAAGAGGCGCATTTTTTCGATGGCTTCATCATTTTCAAAAGTGGTAGAAGCGCCTGCTGCACATGATGATGCGAGTAGTGATGCAGTTTTGCCACCTATGATTTCGTAATAAATAGATTCGTCTAAATTGAGTTTGCGCGATTTTTCTAATTGTAATAATTCGCCTTCACTCATCAGTCTTACCGCAGTAGAAAGTAATTGAAGTACGCGGTGGTCTTTGTTGTCAAGCGAAAGTAAGAGTCCTTTTGAGAGTAGATAATCACCTACTAAAACGGCGATCTTGTTTTTCCATAAAGCATTGATTGAAAAAAAGCCCCTGCGTTCGCTGGCCTCATCTACGACGTCGTCATGAACAAGGGTAGCCGTGTGTAATAATTCAACCAACGAAGCGGCGCGGTAGGAGGATTCATTGATGTCGCCGCCTAATTTAGCACTCAGTAGCACAAACATGGGGCGCAGTTGTTTCCCTTTTCGGCGCACAATGTATTGCATGATGCGGTCTAGGAGCGCAACCCTGCTTTTCATGGCTTCCCTGAAGTGAACCTCAAACAGCGCTAATTCTTTTGATATTACTTTTTTGGCTAATTCCATCGCTTATTGGGCTGCAATATAGACAGGATTGGGCAGAATTAAACGAACTAAACGCAGCGAAATGCCCATCAGACGCCTCTTATTAGGGTATTTCTCTTAGTATTTATACTTTTAACAATGTCTAAGGCATAGATAGTTCTTGGTTCTATGTTATTTAGAGTAATTTTGTATTATAATTAATTCTATAAGTTATGGCAAGTATGAAAAATGTTTTAATGTGCGCACTAGCGCTCTTAGTAACTACCGCTGGTTTCGCACAAACAGATTTTGGATGGGATTGGAGAGATTCTTCAAAAGTGGCTGTTAAAAATCAACCCCAACGAAACGAGTTTATCAATAATGTATTTCCTTACCCCGCTAAGCCACGTAGTCAGTGGGAGTTAGGTTTTGGATTAGGCGTTGCCACCATGTCTGCGGATGTTGCATCAAAAGCTGGCTTTGGCGGATCTGTATCCGTAAGAAAAGCGCTTAACCACACTTTTTCTTTACGTGCAAGCATTGCCGATTTAAACAGCTCAGGCGAACCTAATACGTTTCAACTTTCTCAAAATAGAGTACCCTTTAAAACCAGAACGCGTCAAATAGGTTTTGATGTTATAGCATCGCTTAATTCGCTCAATTATTACAGAGCCAACCCCAAAACAAATGTGTATGTTTTGGCAGGTTACAGCCTTTCAGGTTCTAAAGTAATGAACAAAACAACTCAGGCAGGTGACTTCCGTACCTTTTATGGTGCTGGACTTCCTGACATTGAAGAAGGCTTGTTAACCACTGGATTAGGTGCTACCGTTAATAATAGACAATCATATGCCATTTACAACAGCTTTAGCGCAGGTGGTGGTATCTCCTTTAAACTCAGCGATGTGTTAAGTGTAGGTCTTGAACAGCGTTTTACTTTTTCTGCTGCTGGATATGATTATTTAGATGCCGTAAAAGCAGGTAATAGCAATGATTATTTAGGTCAAACATCTGCTAGAATCAACATCAATATTGGTGACCGTTCAAAAAAAGTAGCACCGCTTTGGTGGCTTAATCCTAATAACTATTTATACGGTGAAATCAATGCCCCTAAGCATATGAAAATGCCTAAGGTTAAATTGCCAGACGTAGACAATGATGGCGTTACCGATGAGTTTGACCTAGAACCAAACACCCCAGCTGGTGTTGCAGTAGATACACACGGTCGTGCAAAAGATACAGATGGTGATGGTATTCCAGATTATAGAGACAAAGAATTGATTACCCTTCAATCTTGCTTCCCTGTTAACAATGATGGCGTAGGTACTTGTCCTGAGCCTGCATGTTGCAAAGAAGTAAAAGAGATGGTAAGTAACCTAAAAACAAATAGCGGATCACTTTGTGAAATTGGTGAATTATCTACCATTGTTTTTGATAGAAATAAAGCCAAGCTTTCTAAAGAAGCCACAGAAACACTTGCTGCTGTTGCTGCTAAAATAAACGCCAATCCAAACTGTAATATTCGCGTATCAGGTTATGGCTACACGTCAAAATCTGCACAGCAATTAAGTTGGGACCGTGTTAATGCAGTGGTTAAGTATTTAACAGAAAAACAAGGTGTATCTGAAAGTAGATTTATCTACAAAGCAGGCGCAGTAGGCAACGAGCTTATTGTTACCTTATTTGGTACAACAGACGCTGGCACTGGTGCAACATCTGCTCCGCACCTAACTTAAAAAACTAAGGTTCGAGAAAATTTTATAAAATGTAAAATGCCCCGCGTAGCGGGGCATTTTTGTTAGGTATGGTTATTGCGCAAAAACCTAGCCCACTAAATTTAAATGCAGCTCACCAAAATTTTGAAGCGAAGAAATCTTTAAATCCGCGGCACCAAAACGTTCGTCTTTTTGCTGCGTCACATGCGGCACAATCACACATTTCATGCGTGCTGCTTTTGCGGCAACCAGTCCATTAAAAGAGTCTTCGAAACAAAGACAGTGCGTTGGGTGGGAGCCAAGCATGCTCGCGCAATTAAGGTAAACTTGTGGGTGGGGTTTACCATAAGGCAAGTCTTCGGCAGATGCTGCTGCTTTCACATAAGGCGCAATACCGGTCATTTTAACAACAAGTTCAATTAGTTCCGGTGGCGACGATGTTGCAAGTCCAATTTTGAAATTTCTTTTCTGAAAAAAATCAAAAATATAAGGTACGCCCGGCATCACATTTCCTGTTGATTCTATTTTTTGTAGAACTAAATCGACAATCTTTTTTTCTACGACTCTTAATTCGGTATCCCCAATATTAAAATAGTTAAACCACCATTGTACAAATTCTTTGGTGCGAAGACCTGTGGTTGAGTTGTATTGCTCCTCTGTTAAATTAACGCCATACTGTTTAAACACTTCGGCAGCAGCATGATTCCACAATGGCTCACTGTCTACTAAAAGCCCATCTATGTCAAATATTACCGTATCAAGTTGCATGCTGCTGTTGTTTAAGCACAAAAATATGTCTACTTGCCTATAAATTAACCTAAACTGCTACATTTTTAAACAAAAGCATAACAATTTGTTTACATTCCTTATTTTGCACTACATGTTTAATGTGTTGTTATGAAATTAATAGATCGATTTAGACATATTCGGGTAATTCGTACGGTGCTCTATGCGGTAGTTGGTTTTATTACATATCCTGGCTTGGTATTA
>CAJBRT010000110.1 GCA_903958045.1 uncultured Bacteroidota bacterium
CGCATTCGAGTGGATGCACAGACAGGTCGAATTGTTAATGTACCTCCAATATATGCAGGCTCTATGTCGCTTTCAAAATCAAGAACGTATACAAAAGCTAAATTAGAAATTATTGATACTGCTAATCAAATGATGGCCGTACTCACTACATTTAGTGCCGATCAAAAAAAGTTAAGCGCTTATTTATTTTATTTTTCTGCCACCCCTACCCAAAAATATAATTACTACGCAAAAGCGGTTCGGTGTTTAGTAAATGAAACAGATCATACGCCAAGTTTATTTGACCTTCACGGAAATTTTATTTTTACAGATACCAGTGTTGTGTTTAGTGGTATTTGGGAAAGTCCTTTTGGAAAAAGCAGGTTGGGTAAATTTAGCTTTCAGCCAAGTATTCAATCTGTAAATGTGAATCCAGAACTTCTTATTCAGTGGAATGATATAGTAAAGGCGGTTCCTCCGGTAACTGACATTGAAAGTTGGGCGCCTTCCACCAGTAATTTTGACACACTGCTCACCAAATCTTTTTATGTCGACTTTACAATAGCAGAAACCGGTGCCCTTGATCATGATACACTATTGGTGCTACTAGATGGCCAGGTTTTAGCAGAAAATTTGGTGCTCACCGATAAAAAACACGATTTCAGGGTCAATATTACAACCAAAGACTACCATCAGTTAACCATTCGAACTAAAAGCGAAGGGTCTATAAAAGGAACGGGTTACTTATTAAGCATATCCACCAAGGAAAATGTCTACACATACAACCTCACGCAGTACAAGTACAATCAATCGGATTGGTTTTTTCATAAGGTAGGTTCTAGAGAACGGTCTAATTAGGTTTTGCTCTATTTATTGCCCAAATAATTTACCTTTAAGGCTCTTAAAATGAATGCTTTGAAAAGATGTTCTCTACCCTTAGTGCTTCTTTTAGCACTTGTAGCCTGTAAAGGTAAACCTGACGAAAAAAAACAAAAAGATGGTGGTTCCAAAGCCACTATCGTAGATGTTATTATTGCTTCTAATAATAAAATCAATAAACAAATTGAAGTGAATGGGTCAGTCCTTCCAAATGAAATGACAACCATTCAATCGGAAGTGAGCGGTCGCGTCACATTTTTACAAATTCCGGAAGGAGCGAGTGTTGCCGCAGGTACTGTTCTAGCCCGTATCAATGATGCTGATTTAAAAGCGTCGCAACAAAAAATTAATGTGCAATTGGATCTCGCACAAAAAAATGAAATCAGACTTAAAAAATTATTGTCTATTGGGGGTATCAACCAGGCAGATTATGACGTGGTGCTCAATCAAGTAAATACGTTAAAAGCAGATTTAGCCGTGTTGCAAGCGCAGCTAGATAAAACAGTGATTAAAGCGCCTTTTGCTGGAACACTCGGTCTTCGCATGATTAGTATGGGCGCCTATCTTACACCTGCTACTGTTATAACTACTATTCAACAAGTCAATCAACTTAAAATTGATTTTTCGGTTCCTGAGTTTTATGCGCAAAAAATCAAAAAAGGTGCTGTTGTGCATGTGCAGTCTGCAGACAATAAAACAAAAGCGGATGCTGTTGTAATAGCTACAGAGCCAGTTATCAATGCTACCACCAGAAATTTAAAAGTGCGCGCTGTATTAAAAGGGCAGGCATTTAATTTGGGTGCTTTTGTAAAAATATCTATTGATGCTACAGCACCTGCAAATAGTATTTTAATTCCGTCTAATTGTATTATTCCAGAATCAACTGTTAAAAAAGTAGTCGTTGTAAAAGATGGTATTGGACAGCTTGTTGAAGTGGAAACAGGAGAAAGAAATGAAGGCCTTGTACAAATTGTAAAAGGCTTATCGGTTGGCGATAGTATTGCTGTGAGTGGTGTGTTGTTTGTAAAACCAAACGCACCGGTTAAAGTAAGAAGTGTAAAATTATTAAGTGACATTGCAACGCTAGACTAATTATGAATATTTCTGAACTAGCCCTCAAAAGACCTATTCTTGCCACAGTGATGAATTTGCTCATCATTTTATTTGGCGTTGTTGGTTATAATTTTTTATCGGTTCGTGAATATCCGGCCATTGATCCGCCCGTTGTTAATGTGCGTACTTCCTACGCAGGTGCCAATGCAGATATTATTGAAAGTCAAATCACAGAACCTTTAGAGAAATCTATTAATGGTATTCCGGGTATTAAAACCATTAACTCTTCAAGTAATAATGGTTCTAGTAATATCAGTATTGAATTTGAAGTGGATCAGGATTTAGAGGCGGCGGCCAATGATGTAAGAGATAAAGTGAGCCAGGCTACCAGAAATTTACCGCAAGATATTGATGCCCCACCTGTTGTAAGTAAGTCTGATGCGAGCAGTGATTTTATTTTACTGATGGCCGTACAAAGTAAAACTAAGGGCCTCATGGAACTTAGTGAATACGCAGAAAATGTACTACAAGAAAGATTTCAAACGATTCCTGAGGTAAGCTCCGTAAGTATTTTTGGTCAGAAGCGTCCTGCCATGCGTATTTGGATTGATCCTAATAAACTCAATGCGTTTAATCTTACTTATGCTGATTTTAGAACAGCACTCAATAGAGAAAATGTAGAGATCCCATCGGGTAAACTCTATGGGAATAAAACAGAATTAACCATTAGAGCGCTAGGCAAATTACAAACCGAAGATGATTTTA
>CAJBRT010000111.1 GCA_903958045.1 uncultured Bacteroidota bacterium
CCATATGTCTAAACAACCATCTGCTTACTGTCAACTAACTATTGTTGGTGAGATTCAAGAAAAGCATGTCGATTATTATCAATTGCAAGAAAATTCAGGGTTGGTTATCAAGTTTCCTAAAAACCTTGTTTTTGCTAATGGCTTAATCATTGAAGATCAAAAAATTGGCTTAACGAAAAGCTTATATGATCGTTGGCTACAAATTGAAACGACAGAGTCATTGAAAACTTACAATGAATTGTTGTATGCCAATTTTAGCAAGCTCTTTGACATACGGGAAAAAATAACAACTGATAAAGGGTTTTATTATTTACAACCCAGTTGGTTGTATTCCGGCGGAATTTATATAGGAACATTCAGGTATACACTTGGTGCCTTATTTAATAATTGGTTACACACAGATAGTTTACACTATGAGGGTAACCTAATCATTAAAATAGGAGGCTCTGGTTTATCTGGTGCAAATATTTATGAAGCCTGGGATCCAATAAATAAAAAAATAGTAAAGGGTAGTGTTAAAGATCCTCAAATACACTGGCACCAATTTGTAAAGGTGTTTAGAAGTTTGAGTGTAGAAAAAAGTTTTGGTACCGGACATAATTTTCTACAAGCAAAACAACTGCTCGAAACAATTGGAATTAATTTATAACAGATTAAAATAATTAAAATGAACTTAAAACAAGCGTTAAAACGCAAAAACAGATTAGTAGGCTTAATTGCCGAAGAGTATAAAAAAGTGTCTCAATACAATAGTGTTGACGACATTAACCAACGACCTTACGCTGTTAAAGAGGCGATACAAAATTGGTTATCACTTACCAACGAGTTGGTTGAGTTAAAGTGTAAAATACAGTTAGCCAATGTTAAGGTAAACGATAAGATATTTCGTTTATCCGAGTTGAAAACACAGGTTAAATTGTTAAAAATGTTAGACTGTACCGCTGGGAAGTACTACTCCAGGTGGTCGGAAGATATGCCTCTTAACAAAGTGGCGGAAATTGGGATTTTAGAGAGAGATGCTATGGTAAAAGGCATTGAAACTCAAATTGAAACGATTCAAGATGAGTTAGATGAATGGAACCATGTAACAATACTACCCTAACAGGTAGCGGTTGGGGGAGAGGGGAGAGTAATTAATATCCGTGCATTATGCACAAATTAGCAAATCTGGCTAGTTGATGATACAGATGATGATACAGTATTCAACCTTATTATTTCATCTTTCAAAGCGAATCAGGTCAAACCTAATCATTCTTTAAGATATTTTTTATTTGAACTTCAACCCCAACTTAATCAATTGTTAAAATAGCTCCATTGTACATAGAATAAAAACCTTCCCTAGACTTTTGCACCCTTATGACACTAATCATTCATCCAAAGGATAGCTCAACAGACTTTTTGCAACCAATTTATGCAAACATACCAAATAAAAAGGTGATTACCGGTGGGTTAACCTATGAACAAGTAAAAGCGGAAGTGCAAAACCACGACGAAGTTATTATGTGCGGACATGGGTATGTGGGCGGATTGTTTGCAATTTCAAATTTCCCTGGTTTATATCACACCAGTTATATAGTGGATCATAGCATGGCTTCGATTTTGAAAACCAAGAAAAAAATTGTTACCATTTGGTGCTATGCCCAAAGCTATATTCAAACCAACAACCTACATAACTCGTTTCACTCTGGAATGTTTATTAGTGAGTTAGGTGAAGTATGGTGCTCTGGACATAAGAACATTACACAATCAATGATTGATGATAGCAATAGCTGTTTTTCGGAAGAGCTAGGATCATTGATAGCACTGGATCCACAACAAATTTATGCAGCGATGCAGCATGGTAGATATGCGAAATTGGCTCAATCCAATTTAATTGCAGCTTACAATTTTGAACGCTTGCATTATGATGCTTTATTAAACGTAAACGCAATATAAACGGTGGTGTACGTCTAACATCTAAACAAATTAACGAATGAATATAGATTGGTTACTATACTTTTCTGCTGGTTGTTTTGTACTCGCATTTTTTGCCTACTTCATGGATAAAAATGAAAAGTACAAGTTAAATACTTCTTATGTTCAGTTTTGCAGAGAAGTGATGAAATGGACTGGACCTATACTTGTTGCCGAGGGTGTAAGGTATTACCCATCTATAACTGTGCGGTATAATAAGGCATCCAAAAAAATGGGTATTTACGTTCCCTCTACGAATTCAATTGTGATTTATTTAAAGAGTCATGAGGGTAATGTAGCTGAAATTTGTTCAACCGTTTTGCATGAAATAAAACACCATATTCAATCAAAAAAAGACCCTGCTTTTCGAAAGTTGATGAACTATAAAAAGTATGGCTATTACAACAATCGAATTGAAGTTGAGGCGAGAAATTTTGAATTGGCACATTGTAAACAATGTTTGGCGGATTTGTGTAAGAAGGGTATTTTAAAAAAGGTCTAAATAAAATGTATGCAGTACACGTCAACCAAAACACTATTGGATATTGAGTTTGAGCAATTGAATAAACGTATTGCTGGATTACATTTTGGTATTTCATCTGGATATCCATTGTTTGATGAATCACTGGGAGGTGCCGGCTTTGAAAATGGTTCTCTAATTGTTATTGGTGGTCGTCCTGGCATGGGATCAACGATGCTTGCTTTAAATATTCTCATAAATCAAATTCGAGATTTTAAAGAAAATGAGCTGGCTATTTATATCGCTACAAAAGATAGTGCTGCAATGATGATGCAACGAATTTTAGCGGTAGCTTATGAAACTGAAATTGCTAACATACAAAATGGAAAGCTATCAATGGAGCAATTGCAGGAATTTAAAAACGGTGAGATTGGACTCAAATTGGTAAATAGTTTGGTTTTAGTGGAAGCAGAAAAGCCAACTATTTGTGAAATCAGTAGTCTTATGGAGCAGTTGACCAGCCAAGGAAAAAAGATCAAATTTTTGACCATCGATACGCTACATCATTTATATGCTGATAGTCATGTTAGTATTGGAAAAATCTTAGATGACCTTAGGGCGATGGCTGCAAAATTTCAATTTCCGGTTCTGTTAACAGGTGAGGTTTTGCGAAGTGTAGAATACCGTGAGGGCCCCAAGATTCCTCAACTCAAAGATTTAAAGGATGCTAGGTTCATCTCAGATAAGGTAGACCAGGTATATTTTGTATTGCGCCCTGCGTACTACGAAATTCCGGGTGAATCCAGTATGCTAGCGAATGATTTTCAACTCATATGTAAAAAAAGTAAATATGGCCCCTTGCACTTCATTGATTTGCAGGTGAATCTGAAGAATTTGAAGATCACATCTGCGCCAACCTTGAATTAATTCTATCATCTTTTCAATATGACAAGCATTGAAATAGAAATATATATAAAATATTGTAAAACAATGTTTTATGTTAATTTAACCTCAAAATAATACTTCCTGAGATATTAAAACTTTTCGTAAATTTAAAACCCTCCAAAAAATCAAAAGTTCAGATAAAATGAGTGTAAAATTTATACATACTGCCGACTTGCAATTAGCAAAGCCATATGGTTCTATTCAAGATGAAGAAAAACGTATCAAATTAAAAAATGTGCGATTCGATGTGTTTACTACTATCAAAAAAATGGTAGAGGAGGAGGATGCAAAATTTGTAGTAATTGCAGGCGATATGTTTGATTCTCCAACCCCAACAAATTCTGAGGTATCAAAAGCCTGTGGTTTAATTGGTCAAATTGAGGTTCCAGTTTATGTTATTCCTGGCAACCATGACCATGGTGGAAAGGGAGGTGTTTGGTATCAAGATTTTTTTATTAAGGAACAAGCAAGGTTAGCGCCAAACTTAAATATACTATTAGAACCAAAGGCAATAGAAATTGAACATGCCATTTTGTTTCCTTGTCCATTGTTAAGACAACATGAAACATCGGATTTGCTTTCGTGGCTCAAAATAATTGATATGACAGTATTTCCTGTGAATAAACCTAAAATTGTAATTGCACATGGTACTATTCAAGGCTTTTCTGGTTCCGCTGTGGATGATGAGTATGCTGTTGCTAATATGATTAATTTAAATAGCATTTCGGAAATTGATATCGATTACATCGCATTAGGGGATTGGCATGGTACTAAAAAAGTAGGTGACAAAGCATGGTATTCAGGAACTCCTGAAATTGACAGATTCATTAAAGGTGTTGAAAATAAACCAGGCCATATCTTATTAGTGGAGGTAGCTCGAAGTCAAGAACCTAAAGTAAGTGAAGTAAGAACAACACTAGTGGAGTGGTATGAAATAGAATTTGAGTTCATAGATGAAAACTCTTTGGATCTATTTGAGACTCAAATTAAAACTTTGGTTGGGTCGAGAGTTGAAAAAGATATTTTAAAATTAACCTTAACTGGACATTTAGGTTTGGCCGACTTTACAAAGTTAGAAGAGCAAATTACTACACATGAATCTAGAATGATTAATTTAAAGTTGGACAACAGAGTTGCTATTACTCCTACTAAGGACGAAATCGAATCTTTAAAAAATAGATTAAGTGACCCATTGATATCTAGTGTGGCAGATAAATTGATTCAGGCTAGTATGTTGGGTAATGAAGATGCAGAAATCGCCACTGTCGCATTAAGAGAATTATACGCAGCTTGTAAATAATAAAAAGTATACAATGGAATTCATAAAAGCAACAATAAAAAACTACCGAGTTCATAAAGAGCAAGTAGTAGATTTTAATAGCAAATTAACGCTCGTAGGTGGAGATAATGAAAAAGGGAAAAGTACGATTGCTGAAGCATTATATAGAGCATTGTTTCTTAGGGCAGATGGCCAGTCGGAAGTAATTGAGGGAATGAAATCTACTAAACATCTTGGTGGAGACCCGGAGGTAGAATTGGTATTTAGATCCAATGGAAAGGTATTTACCTTATCAAAAAAGTTTGGAAAAAAGGGTTCTGTTACTTTATCCGAACCAAGCATGACTACTTTAAGTGGTGATGGGGCAGAAACAATGTTGGGCGAAATCATTAAATCTAAAACAGGTATACAAGCCAGTACTTTTAAAAGCAGCGTCAAATGGCCATTGTTATGGGTATGGCAAAGTAAATCTGGCGATAATCCTGTTGGCATGATTGGCGAAAGCAAAGATAGATTAATGAATAAGCTTCAAAGCTTAGGCGCAGCTGCGGTTTTGTCTTCATCGCTGGACATGAAAATTTCTGATAAATTTTCTGAATTAAATGCAAAGAATTACGGCAACAAAGGGGCACTTAAAGTAGGTTCTGATTTAAAAATAGCACAAGATGCATTAAATGAAGTATCGTTATTGTACAATGCAGCAAAAGACAAAGTGGAAAGCTTGCAGGATGCATCTGACAAGTATGAAAATTTGAAAACAGATTTATTGAATGAACTTGATGCGAACAAAGCAATTAAGGATGAGCAAATAGAGCTAGAAACCAGAATTAAAACATTAAGAGCGCTTGAAAGCCAAAAAGTGATTCAAGATGCAAAATATAGAGAGGTGAAAGGTAAATACGATTCGTTGGTTCGAGTCCAAAATCAAATATTACAAATTGAAGAAAAAATCAAACAACTTACCTCAAAAATTGAACCATCTAGTAAGCTTTTAAATGAAACGAAAGAAAAGCATGCATCTAATTTAATTTCTATTAAAGAAAAAAATTTCGATATAAAAAACATGCGTGAAAGCGAGTTATTATACAGAAATACTAGTGACTTGTGTAATGCTTTTAAAACAATTGTTACCGATAAAAACACATTGGCTGATTTTGTTAAGATTAAAAAACAAGTGGATGGATATAAATTAAAACTTCAAGAACAGCAAAGTGAAATAAGTAAATTGGCATCTGTAACAAAAACAGATGTTGCTAATTTAACTATGCTTCAAGGAAAGTTAGATGTAGCAAAAGCAAAATTAGAAGCAATCGCTACATCTTTTGAAGTGATCAGTAGTGCCGAGGTTGTATTGGTTGACGGAGTTCAACAAGCGATTGGAAAAAAGGTAAATTTTGATCAAAAATTTGAGATTCAAGTTGGTGCAAATACTAAAATTTCAATTACACCTGGCGGTGGTTCATCTTTGTCAACGGCGAAAAGTGAATATGATCAATTGACACAAGATTTTGAAGGTGCTTTGCTTGCATTAGGGTTCAAAACCTTGTCAGAGGCTACGGAAACTTTACATAAAAGAGAAGGCATGCAATTAGACCTCGAAAACACAAAATCTTTATTAAAAGGACTTAATGCAGATAATGTTGATGAAAAAATTGAGCAATTAGAAAATCAGATTTCTACAAATAATATTTCCTTCAACCAAAAGGCTGAAAGGTATGGGATACAAGTTCTAGATTTTGATGAAAATAATTATGCTGAAAAATTAGCAAAAAACGAGGATCTACTTGAAACCGTATTACACAAGTTGAATGTTACAACCGGGATTGGCGATAATTTAAGTAGGGAGAATGAGGAATTAGATACACAAATTCAATCCTTAGAATCTAAGCTTATTGATGATGAAAATATATTAATGGAAGGACAACAACATCTTAATATTATTTTCCAGCAAGAAGAAAGCAAAGAGGCTTTAGCTGTTAAAATTTTGAGTGCTGAACAACATTTGAAAGAAGAGTCTGAAGCTTTGTCTATGATTGAAACAGAAATTGAAAATCAGGTGCCTGGTAGTGTTGAATCAGATGAAGCTAGATTGTTAAGGTCGTTGGAAATTTCTGATGAAAACCTTTCACAATTAAAAGTAAGTCAAGCTAGATTAGAAGCACAATTAACCACTAGTGGAAGTGAAAATCCATATGAAAACCTAAACAAGCTAGAAGCCAAATTAAAAATTGCCAATGACACTTCAAATGCAGCCTTTAAAAAAGCAGAGGCAATTAAAATGTTAAATGATTTGTTTACAGAAGAACAACAGCAGCTTGCAAATAAGTTAACCCAGCCGTTAGCTAATAAAATCAATGAATATTTATTGCCTCTATTTGGCGGCACTGTTAAAGTTAGTATTGTCCAAGAAGCAGGAGAATTTAAGGAGTTCTTAATATCTAGAGATGGTAAAGAAGCCTACAATTTTGAATCATTGAGTGGTGGCACGAAAGAACAATTTTCTGCTGCCATTAGATTGGCAATGGCCGAAGTGCTTTCTGCCGATTTTGATAATAAATTACCAGTAGTATTTGATGATGCATTCACAAATTCCGATAAAGCAAGAATAAAAAGAATTCAACCAATGCTAGATTTAGCTGCTAGTAGAGGCGTGCAAGTAATTGTTTTAACCTGTCATCCTGAGGCATACGCTTCATTAGGCGCTAAAAAAGTAATGTTAAACTAATAAAATCAGTAAACTTAAAATGGGGGTGAAATAATATACCAGCCTAACAAACAGGCACACGCGCTTACATCATGGCAACTAACGCCAAAGTACCGATTCACCCCCAACTTTTAAATTTAACATCCTATGAAAAAAGACATCCAAGCTTTAGAATTAGAAAAGGGCGCCCCATTATTTACAATGGAGGAGATCGAAAAAGCGTTTAAGGGTCTTGTTTCTGGCAAGGTGAAAAATAAACGACGTTCTACTGCACTAAGGGACTATGATTTATTTTATAGCCCTAAAAAATTTAGCTTGCTTCCTATTGGTTTGGATGGTCAGTCTACTATTCATGTGTATGAATCTGACGAAAAGAAAGAAAAGTTTTTATGGGATATCTATCGTTTGGTGAACGATTATGAAAATGGAAGTGACCATGTGCCAAAATTTACGTTTAAGAAATTTAAGTGTTTATCATTTGAGACCAAGCCTGAAAAAATCAGGAAAATATCTATCCCTTGTTTGAGAGATCAAGTAGTGGTAAGATGTATTTTGAACAAGTTAAATGAGATTGGCATTGTAGATGATGACAATAAGCCCAACCAAAATATACCCGGAATTACGGCAAAAGTTAGGGGGTTTATAAAGTCTCAACCAAATCGACAAATTATTAGAACCGATATTAAAGATTTTTACCCAAGCGTTGATACTGTTAGGTTACTATCGCTTTTAGAATTGAGCCATGGTTCACAAATTGGTCCTAGACTCATGGCGTTAATTCGAAAGTCGTTGATAGATAACAAGTCTGCGTTTGAATATACCGGATTACCACTCGGAATGGGTACTTCTGTATTATTGGCAAACTATTACATTGCGCAATTGAACTTGTCCAATTTTTACGAAGGAGTTACCGTTGTTAGATATGAAGATGACTTAATTCTATTTCTAGATGAAGGCATCGATGCAGAAGACGTAAAACAAAAATTGGATCTTGAATTAACCAAATTTGGATTAACACGCAATGAAGCCAAAACAGCCGTGTTGAGTTGTATGGATACGTTTTTGTTTTTAGGAGTATGTTATGATAAGGGGAATGTTTCCTTGCCTGACGAAAGAAGAAAAAAATGGATTCAAGATGTTAAAAATGACATTCATGACGAAATAAAAAATTATCGTACGCTTGAATTACTAAATTCTAATGCTACCATTCCAAGTCGCCGCGCTATTGTAGACCTGATTTGGAAAAAGCATAAGTTAGGAAAGCGGAGTTATTTTTATCAGCATGAATTAAAAATTAAGGCGCTTAATGACAATTAATAAACTATGGCAGCATCAAAACATTTTATACCAGGAGTACCATTTAAATTTAGTAGAAGCAAAATTGAACTTTTTACCGAGTGTCCAAAATGTTTTTATTTGGATAGGGTAAAAGGGATAGGCCGACCTTCGGGTTTCCCATTTAGTTTAAATAATGCAGTAGATGCTTTGTTTAAAAAAGAATTTGATTCGTTTAGAACTATTCAGCAGCCACATCCTTTGGTAAAAGCCTACGATTTAGACCTTGTGCCTTTTCAGCACCCAAAAATGGAAGATTGGAGATTCAATTTTAAAGGTATTCAAGCCATGTATAATGGGTATGAGTATTATGGAGCCGTAGATGATATATGGGTAGACGATGCAGGAACATTGTATGTTGTCGACTATAAAGCAACTGCAAAGGAGGAACCTGTATATGAATTGAGTACAGCAAGTTATCATGATTCGTATCGCCGACAAATGGAATTTTACCAATGGTTATTGTCAAAAAATGGTTTTACCGTATCTGCGACAGGTTATTTTGTGTACACGACTGGTGACCCTACCCAGCCCAATTTTAATGATGAGTTAAGGTTTAGAACACGTCTTATTGCTTATGCGGGTAACTATAATTGGGTAGAACCTACACTTGATAAAATGATTGCTTGTGCTTCTAACGAATTTGCGCCAGCGAGCAATCAGGAATGCGCCTATTGCAATTTTGTTGACCAAAGAAAAAAGTATTAACATATAACGAATACGATTCATTATGCCAGTAGACTTATCAAATATATTAGTTGTTGGAATTTCATCCCGTTCCTTGTTTTCTTTGGAGCATGAAAATGAAATATTTAATAGTGCAGGCGTAACTGCATTTAGAAAATATCAAGAAGAAAATGAAAATGTGATTTTAGATCCAGGCCCATCTTTTCAGTTGGTTAAAAAACTATTGGATTTAAACAAAATTAGCAGCCAGCAGGTTGTTGAAATTGTAGTAATGTCAAGCAATAGCCCACAAACGGGTATACGTGTAATGAATTCTATTAAGGCGCACAATTTGGATATTACCCGTATGGCATTTACAGGTGGGCAGCCCATTAGTTCTTACTTGCCTGGTTATGGAGTTGATTTGTTTTTATCTCGAGATGAAGATGATGTACAAAATGTGATTGATTCTAAATTAGCGGCTGCAGCCATTATATTAAACGCTCCCGAAAAAATCACTAACAATCCCAATGTTGTAAAATTTGGTTTTGATGCCGATGAAGTCTTATTTACAAGTAGTGAATATAGATATCAAACCGAGGGGTTAGATGCATTTTTAAAACACGAAAAGGATAATGAAAATGTTCCTTTGCCGGAAGGACCTTTTGCAAAATTTCTTTTGAAACTTTCGCATATCCAGCAGTACTTACCTGGACCAGAGGAGTTGTCGCCACTCAAATCGGCTATCATAACAGCCAGATCTGGTGATGCTATTCAAAGGGTAGTGAATACCTTAAAGGAATGGGGTGTGTACATACATGAAATACATTTTTTAGGGGGCTTATCTAAAGATAAAATATTGGAAGCTGCAGCAGTAGATTTTTTCTGTGATGACAGTGAGGCTCATTTAGTACCAGCATCCAAAAAAGTGCCTACCGGTAAAGTGCCCTATGCTACCGGAAGCGAAATGAAAAATTTAAAAAAGTAAGCATAGCAGATTAATGCATTAATTAACGCAATATGAATATAACCGACGATATACACAGACAGTTTGCAGAATATTTTGAGGAACCTGCTATATGGCCTTATGCCTATTTGTTATCGCAAAAATTAACCGAAGGCAACATTTGTATTTCTGTAGATGATGTACCTGATAATTTAAATTCCACGCCTTACAGCAAATCAATTACAGCAAAAGAGTTAATCAGCTTAAAACATTTGGTTTCAAAACAAGATGTTTTAACTACTCCATTTATACTGCATAATGATAGGTTGTACTTTCAACGTTATTTTAAATATGAAACCAGTATCATTCATAAATTAAATGATCTGATTGCTGCTGAAAAAACGGTGTTGGCAAATCGAATGAGTCAATTAGAGTCTCAACGAACATTAATTCAATCGCTAAACACAGATTATAAGTTAGATAATTTAACGACAAAAGAAAAAGTGGATTGGCAATTAGTGGCCGTTACACAAGCGCTCTTAAATAATTTTACCATTATAACCGGTGGGCCTGGTACCGGTAAAACAACTACGCTTGCAAAGCTTTTGATTGTATTGTATGCGTTAGAACCCAATGCGAAAGTAGCACTTGCAGCTCCAACTGGTAAGGCATCTATGCGAATGTTGGAATCGTTGAAAAGCAGTACCCTGAATTTTACCGAGGAAACCAAAGCAAAAATTGGGCAGTTAGTACCAAGTACGATTCACAGTTTATTGGGGTACAAAAGAGAGTCGGTGAATTTCAAACACAATGCAGAAAATCCACTACCATATGATTGGGTAGTAGTGGATGAAGCCTCTATGATAGATGTTCCTATGTTTTCAAAATTGTTGGCCGCAATAGGGGACAATACTAGAATTATATTACTAGGAGACAAGGATCAGTTGGCTTCTGTTGAGGCAGGAAGCTTGCTTGGCGACTTGTGTCAAACATTACCTAGTTTAAACCAGTTTTCAGATGAAACAGCACAATGGATCAATACATTTATTACGGATGATGATAGAAAAATAAATGCCGAGTTTATTAATGATACCAAGCAGTTGTTAGCAGGCCATATTATTGAATTAAAGTACAGTCACCGTTTTAACAGCCAAGGGGCTATTGGAAAAGTGAGTAGGGCAGTTATTGACGGTAAAGTTGACGAAGTAAAGGCCCTCATTGAAAATGCGCAAGGAACCAATGTAATTGTAGATCAAAAAAATGATCCAGCTTTATTGGAAAATTTTGTTGCTGGATATGCAGCGTTTATAAATGAACCAGCTATTCATTTGGCTTTAAAAAAGTTAAATGAGCTAAGAGTATTAGTAGCAGTGAGACAGGGTCCAAGAGGTTTGTATGCCATCAATAAAGCGATTGAATTGCATCTACGTAAAAAAGCGCTGATTAAGCCGGATGATGAATTTTATGAAAACCGTCCCATTATGATTACAAGAAACATGTATGATTTAGGGTTGCTAAATGGCGATACTGGCATTATGCGTAAAGATGCAAGCGGAAATATGAAGGTTTGGTTTGAGGATGGTCAGGGTGGCATCAAATCTGTGTTACCTGCGTATTTAAATTATTCCGAAACTGCATTTGCAATGACTATTCATAAGAGCCAAGGTTCAGAATTTGATCATGTTATGGTGATTTTACCAGAAGGAACTTCAAATGCCTTGTTAACACGTGAATTATTGTATACAGGTATTACAAGAGCTAAATCAAGCATTACCATTCAGGGAGAAATGGCCACTATTGAACACGTAGTAAATTCTTGCGTAAAAAGAATTTCAGGCATCACCGGTAGAATTGACAATTAATTTAAGAAAAAGATAGCATGAGTATATATTTAAACGTTTCTAATTCATTGCAACCATTATCTGGGTTGTTAGCATCTGATTTGAAATCAACGGGGCATAATCCGTTTGTAAAGCAATGGGTGGTAACGCAAACAGAGGGAATGAATAGTTGGTTGAAGCAAACGATCGCAAAAGAAAATAAAATAGCCGCAAATATTCTTTTTTGTAAGCCCAATGATATCATTACAGAGATCTATCGAAAAAGTCTTCGATCTGGAAACAGTATCGTAAACTCTGAGGATATCCGCTGGTGTATATACGGGTTGCTAGATCACCCCGATTTTTTAAGTCAATATCCTTCAACAGCAAGTTATTATGCAGGTAATGATATTAAACGAATAGCACTTAGCGATGAATTAGCAGACTTATTTGATCAGTATCAAGTATATAGACACGAGAAAATTAATGAGTGGAATTTAAAATTAGTGCATGGCGAAGCTCCAGAAACTTGGCAGGAATGGTTATGGATGCATGTTAAAATAAAGCTAGGGCCTAAATATGAGGACAGGGTAGAAATGGCCAACAAATTAATGGAGGCTTTACAGGATCCAGAAATTCAAGCATCTGTTAAACGTAATATTCCCTCATTACATTTATTTGGACTTGCAGTAATTACGCCTTACTATTTAAATATATTTTATGCACTCGCTCAATTTATGGACATCCATTTATACTTGGTAAATCCATGTCCACAAGAAATTTGGATGGATTTTAGATCGGAGCAGCAAATTACAAAATTGCTTAGAAAAAGAAACAAAGAAAGATCGGAATTTGATCATTTGTTAATAGGAAATGATTTGCTATTAAACTGGGGAGCAATTGTTAAGGAATCTTTTGCTTTATTGATGGATAAAGATGATTTTGTAAATGTATACAACGACGATCTTGCTTCTCCGATTCAGGAGCCAAAAACATTGTTAGAGAAAATCCAATCCGAAATTTATAATAATGCCAATAAAGGGGAGCGTAATCATTTAACCGATGCTGATATAAATGACGGATCTATAACTATTAACGCTGCTTATACACCTGTCAGAGAGGTGGAAATTTTGCATAATTATTTGATTGAATTGGTGGATAAGAGAATCGAAAAATTATCGCCAAAAGATATTGTGGTATTGGTTAGTGACGTGGAGTTGTATGCTCCATTTATACATTCTGTATTTAGTAATTCGCCCTATAAGTTTCCTTATAATATTGCAGATGAAAGCTATTCGGCAGGTAATAACTTATTTACAGCCATTCAGGAAATATTGTCGTTAGACGCAGAAAGCTTTAAGGTAGAAGCTGTATTAAAATTGTTAGAGTCTCCGTATATACGTAACCGCTTTAAAATTAAGGATGAAGAGATATTACGAACAGCTGCAAAACAAGCTGGTATTATATTTAGTATTGAAGGAAGACCCGAAGACGACACTAGGTATATTAGCTGGGAATATGGCTTAAAGAAAATCATGTATGGTATTTGCATGAGTGGCGGGGAGGAGTTTAATGATTTAAGCGATCATTTTATTCCGCTTGACACTGCGGAGGGTGCAGAAGCTATGGAGCGTGTTAGATTGGTATATTTTATAAAAGTGCTCCAACAAAAGTTAAAAGACCGTAAACAAAACAGAACCATATCTGAATGGGCCGACTATTTACAGATATTGGTAGAAGAAATGATTTTTGAAGCCGGTGAAAAAGATGACGAAGATTATACCAAACTAGTTCAGTTTACGGAACATATGGCCTTATTAGAAAAAGATGCCAATATTGAAATTAGTTTTGAAATTTTCCGTCATAGCTTCTTACAAAGATTGGATGTAGAGAAAAAAGCAGGTTCTTTTGCCAAAGGGGGTATTACATTCTGCTCATTGGTTCCTATGCGAAGTATTCCTTTTAAAGTGGTTGCGATGCTTGGAATGGATTTTGATAAATTTCCAAGAAAAGAAACTGCTTTAAGTTTTAGTTTATTGCAAGATGCAAAACCAGGTGATAGAAATGTAAAAAACAACGATAAGCATTTGTTTCTTGAAACTTTAATGTCTGCACAAAGCTATTTGTACCTGAGTTATATAGGAGCGAATGCGAAAGATGGCGCTAAATTACCTGCCTCTTCATTGGTAGATGAATTAATCGATTATGTAGCAAGAGGTTTGCAGCCTAACGCCAATGGGGTAAGAAAAGATACTGATACCTTGCGCAATGAGTGGGTAACATTGCACCCATTACATAGTTTTAGTGGGGATTATCAAGCGCAGCAAAATAAGTTGATTAGTTATTTAAATGAGGATAGATATAAAACTGGTGTTCCTATCCCAACAAAAAATAAGGAGCTAAAGCAATTTTCATTTGAGATGGTAGACATTATTGATTTAGCTAGATTTATGCAAAATCCTCCACGTCATTATTTGCAAAAGCAATTTAATGTTTACTATCACGAGGATGATGTTTTGTTGATGGACCATGAATTATTTGGATTTGATCAATTAACTAAATGGGGTGTACAGGATACTGTTATGACTATGACCCCAGAAGAAATTGATGCGTATAAGAAAACTGTAAAAAAATCTGGCAAAGTTCCGCTACATAATTTTGGAGAGGCTTCCATTGATATTGTTGTTGAAGCTATTGCTGAGCTTAAGGAAAGAGTTGAGGCAAACCGTGACGGCTTACCTAGAACATTTATTGATTTTGAATTTGAACTAGACAATACAAACTTCACTGGCAAAGTAGATGGTATTTATGGCAATAAGTTTATCAGTGTTTGCAATTCAAGTGACAATTTGAAGTATTTGTTAAAATCATTTATTGTATACCTAGGTCTTGTCTGCAATGGTAATGCTGATATTGATTTTGTTTTTATTGCAAAAGATATGGAGGATGTTAAAATATCAGCCGGTAAAATAACAGAACAAGAAGCGCGCGCATTATTAAGTATTTATTTAGCGTATTTTAAAGAGGGGCATGATGATTACTTTTACTTTTACCCTGCTATTGGTCAAAAGGATATGCTGATGATTAGCGATGACTATAATACATTTTGGGATTTCTATTCAGATGCAAAAGAAGACGATAGATCATTCATATTCGAAGACGAATATTTAAATACAGCTGTACAACATGGATTTTTTTCTGAGGATGCATTTAATAAAATTAGAGAAAACGTAAAAACTATTTTTAATCCTATAAAAGTTCATTTTCCTACATTTTTTATAGCCCCACAAAAACGATAATAAACAATATAAAATAGTATTAGATGCCGCAGCATGAAAATCCAAATTTTAACGCAGTAACTGTAACCCTTGCAGGAAGTAATTTAATTGAAGCAAGTGCAGGAACTGGAAAAACATATTCAATAGCCTTACTAACACTAAGATTGGTTATTGAAAAGAAAATTCCCATCGAAAAAATATTGATGGTCACTTTTACTAAAGCAGCAGTTGCTGAATTAGAAATAAGGGTTAGGGCATTTGTGCGGATGGCATTAAAAGTGAGTAGAGGTGAAGCCATAGGGGATCCAACCATTACTAATTTGGTTAATGATCAAATTGAAATTCAAGGGGGCAAGGAAGTGAGTGATAGATTAGAAACTGCACAGCTTTTTTTAGACGAAACCTCTGTTTTAACAATTCATAGTTTTTGTCAGCGTACTTTATCTGAATTTTCATTTGAAACAGGCCAAATATTTGGTGCAGAAACCATTACGCCGGATGAGTACAATCAAATGATGGAGGATGCCTTTAATGAATATTGGAGGATTAACGTAACCACTATAAGATTGGATATGTTAAAACGATTCATTGGATTTGGGTTAAACCATGATGATATTTTTGATTTAGTGAAAAAGTCGTTTGGAGGTAAAATGCTATTTAGCAATATCCCTATGCCAGATGATTTTTTAACCAATCCGTACTATGATAAACTAATGGAATGGGAAGTTTTGGAAAAGGGCAAAATCACGCAGTCGAAAGAAACTATTTTATCAAATATTTCTACACGACATGAAGAATACTTGCTGTTATTGAGTAATGGCAGAGGTAAAAATTCAAAATATGTAGACTTTCTAAAGGAAGAGCAATGGGAGGATGTTTTTGAATTAATTGTTGCTGGTGTCAAAAAGAAAAATTTACCTCAATTTGCGAATGATGCATTCCCCGAAATCATTGCAGAAGCAGTGAACTATATTAATTTAGATAAACAAATTGCTAAACGATTTAAAGAGGAAGTAAACCAAATAGCAATGGCTGCTATTGGTTCTGTTACTGAGCGTATACAAGAACAAAAAAATAGTAGAGGCATTATTACTTTTGATGACATGATTGGGCTTTTATACAAAGCCGTTGTTGAAGGACCATACAATCAGCAGTTAATTGCATCCCTTCGACAAAAATATGACGCTGTGTTTATAGATGAATTTCAAGATACAGATAAAGAACAATATGCCATATTTGATAAGTTATTTGGAATAGATAAAATTTTGTTTTACATAGGAGATCCAAAACAATCCATTTATGCCTTCAGAAAAGCAGATATATTCACTTATTTTAATGCTAAAAAATCTGTGCAAAATTTACATTTCATGAATACGAATTACCGTTCTACGGAGGCGTACATTAATGAAATGAATCAGTTTTTCTTACCTGCACCAGATTTTGACACATTTTATTTTAACAACGATGAAAAGTTAAGAAAGGCCATTGAGTATAAAGAAGTTTATTCTCCAAATCCAAATACCAAAGGGGAATTAAAGTGCAATGGGGAGGATATCATACCTATCCATATATCAGAAAATAAAAATAAAAAGGAGCTAAGACAATCTGTAAGAGCTATTATAACAGACTTATTTACAATTGGTAATTATACCATTGGAAAGGAAGAAAATTCAAGAGCAATTAAGCCATCTGATATTGGTATATTGGTAAGATCCAATAAAGAAGGTAAGGTTATGAAATCAATTTTAGCTTCTTTAAGAATTCCCTCCGTAACTATTGACGATGCTAGGCTTTTAGCATCCAATGAAGCGACTCAAATATTTTACATATTAGTAGCTGTTAATGAAATTTCAAGATCAAACATCAACAGAGCTTTATTAAGTGAATTAGGGGGCTATACCGAAGATGATTTAGTTACTACTAATGAGGAGGCTATATTAACTCAGTTTAAAACGTATCAAGAGTCCTGGGTTAAAAATGGTGTATATACCATGTTAAAGCAGTTTGTATCTGACCATTATGTATATGAAAGATTGTATGGTGACAGTGCAGAAAATCCAGAAAGGACTATTTCAAATATTCAGCAACTCATTGAAATCTTGCACAAAATAACTGTCCGTAAAAATTATGAACCCAAAGAATTGATTCAATGGTTAAAGAAAGGTATGGAGGGTGATGCAAGGGAAGGAGATGAATATGAGCAACGATTAGAGAGTGATCAGGATGCCGTTCAAATTGTAACTATTCATAAAAGTAAAGGTCTAGAATATAATATTGTAATTGCCCCGCATTTAGATTTATTGGCGGATCAAGAAGTATATACAACTGGAAGCTTCAGAGATCCTGATTCGGGTGAATATTATGTAATGAAAAAGGACCTAATGACAGACGCGCAAAAAGAATTGTATGAAATGCAAAGTGAACAAGAAAACAGAAGATTAATTTATGTAGCTATCACAAGAGCAAGATATCAATGTTTTATTACTATCAATAACGCGTCCCACTATGCGCCTTCATCTTTAAAAAAGTTTATTTATAAAGAGAAGGATCCAAATGATAAGAAAGCCAAGGCAAATACAATATCCAATGATATGATTAACATAAGCTTGGTTCCTCCGTCAAATCCCGGTTTTAGATATACGAATCCTGCTGCCACATCTCGACCATCGTATGCAGTGGCTAATAATTTTCATTTAGAACATGCGAATTGGATTAAAACTAGTTATAGTGGATTAAACCCGGATCATGATATAATTCCAGCACCAAAAACGGCAACGCCTTTTGAAACTGCCTATGATAAGTTTGCATATCAAGACCTTAAAAAAGGTGCGCACACGGGTAATTTACTACACTATATTTTTGAGCATATTGATTTTGCCGATGATAGAAATTGGGTTAGGGTAGTAGAGCAAGCCATGAAGCGTTTATCTGGTTCGGCAAATGAGGATTATAGAGATAATATTATTGCGTTATTGAAACAGGTTACTGCTGCTAATATGCCAGGAAGCACTCCTTTTTGTATGAACCAAGTAACAAAAGACAAGCGAATCAATGAACTTGAATTTGACTTTTTATTAAGCCCTTTTAACACAGCTAAACTACAAGCTTTATCGAGTGATGCACATCCATTTAGAATTAAATCCATTGATGAGTTAGAAGGTATCATGAATGGTAAGATAGATTTGTTTTTCGAGCATGATGGCAAGTATTACATTCTTGATTGGAAATCTAACTTTTTAGGTAATTCTTTGGATTTTTACAATAACAAGCATGTAACGGATGCTATGTATGAAAACAATTATAATCTTCAATACTTAATATACACGGTTGCTCTAACTAAGTACTTAAAGCTCAGAAAGCCCGATTTTGATTATGACACTCATTTTGGTGGTGTGATTTACTTATTCCTGAGAGGGGTGAGAGCGGGTGGACAAACAGGGATTTATTTTACTAAACCAGAGAAGCAGTTAATTAAGGATATTAAAGGATTAATTTCAACCTAAATTATATTGACATGACACTAAATGCATACACAAAGCAGCAGTTTTTTAATGACATTAAAACTTTAACGCTAGCAACTCCTAACTCTACAATATTAAAGATAGATGGCAGGGGAGACATTCATACTCGGTTCTTTGGAGGAAGAGAGTGGGATGATTATAAATTAAACATCTCAAAAATTGATGTGCCCAATAGAAAATATTTTTGCTTATGCTTATTTGCTATGGTGTCTGCCGATCAAAACATGTACGCTAATCACAATGAACATTATCCTGCTTTCAGAAAAATGTTTACATATCCAAAATTTGGCTGGACAGGATTTGGTATGCATTTTGAAAAGCCAAGTTTTTTATTAAGTGTTCCATCTCAGTCTGGTGTAGATTTTTCAGGAATAACTAATGAAGAGCTAAATGAATTTGTGGCAGATCAATTTAGGCAAGCAAAATCATTTTTACCTAAATCATTGCCAGTTTGGGATTTCTTTAAGGACATGATAAATGATGTAGACTTTAAAAGCGACACAGACATCTTTAAAAGATTAGTAGATGCTATGTTTGAAAATAGTCGACACACGTTTTAATTTGTATTAAGATTTAAATCTCAATTTAATTAAGGGTATGAAAAAAAATAGTTTAATTGAAATAATGAAATTTAAAGAATCTCATACAGATAAAGAGTTTCTAGAAAATCTCGCAGCTGTTGCAAAGAAACTCAATAAGACTTCGTTGACCCAATCCGATTATAATAATTGTAGCATAAGCTTTGCCTCTAGTATGACTATTAAAAGGCGTTTTGGTAAATGGAATATTGCTTTGGAAAAGGCCGGACTGTCTGTTTTAAAGGAAATGGACATTAAACCAGAAAAATTAATGTTAAACCTGTATAAAGTCGCAGAAATCTTGGGTACACCAAATTTCTCGAAAGAGGATTTAGTTAAACCTAATTCTGCTTATTCAGTTAGTGCATATAGAAAAGTTTTCGGCAATTGGACAAATGCGAGAAGAGAATTTGAGAAATTTTTAAAATCGAAAATAAATAAACAAAGTTCAAAGGAAATAAATCAAATTGATTATACATTAAGGAGAAACCACGATACGAGTAAAAAAATAACTACATCATTGGCAACTGAAATAAAAAATAAGTTTAGGTATATATGTTCAGAAAAAG
>CAJBRT010000112.1:2500-10870 GCA_903958045.1 uncultured Bacteroidota bacterium
GCCCGCATTTTTTTTAGAAAATGCTTCAAAATCTTGATGCTTAGGAAGCTCCAAAGCCATGGCCTGTAAGGTTTCTAGGGAAACAGGGAAAGGGAAATGCCAGGCTTTATCGATTAAGAAAGGATCTTTTTTAGTTGTAATTGTATACGTATAGGTTCTGGAAAGCGCATCAAAACGCGCATGGGCTTCTGGCGCTACCGCGTATATATTATTTATTACAACAGTTGGTGGCAGTATGGCATTAAGGCTGTATATATGTTTAGCCGTTATTACCAGCTCCGTATCAAAATGGAAAAAGTTTTGCTTGGCATGAACGCCGGCATCGGTGCGGGAAGAGCCCGTTAACGCAACCGGTTCTTTAACCACGATTTGCAAAGCAGCAGACACCACAGATTGAACCGTTTCTTGCCCATCCTGTATTTGGAAGCCGCATAAATCGGTTCCATTGTAGCCTACTTCAATAAAATACCTTGCCATTGCGTGTAATTAGTGGGTCCAAATCTACTTCATTCTAGTAAGAAAGTTAAAATCTACCGCTCATAATAAATGAGTATGCAGCAATAATTACAGTCTACTATCTTTATGGCTTAATCAAAAGATATGAAAAAAATAGGAATGATGAGCTGCCTGCTTTTTGCAATTGCAATAGGCGTTCAAGCTCAAAACAAACCAGCAACCCCTGTAAAAAAAGAAGTGTATCAGGCCACTGCTACCAAAACAAATGATCTAGTGCACACAGAACTAGATGCCAGTTTTGATTTTAATAACGCTTGGCTTGTTGGTAAAGTAAAACTAACATTACACCCGCACCACTACCCTACTAATAATGTAGTGCTCGATGCAAAAGGCATGGACGTTAAAGAAGTAGCGGTTGTAAAAAACGGAAAAAATACGCCGTTAAAATTTACAAACGATGGCATGACCCTGAATGTACAGCTCGATAAAATTTATGTGAAAAATGAAAACTATACTGTTTTTATTAGTTACACAGCAAAACCAAACGACTATAAAGGCACTGGTAGCGCAGCTATCACGGATGCAAAGGGTTTATACTTTATCAATCCAATGGGTACAGAAAAAAACAAGCCTACACAGGTTTGGACCCAAGGTGAAACAGAAGGAACATCGGTATGGGTACCAACCATTGATAAGCCCAATCAAAAATCTACGCAAACATTTAGATTAAAAGTGCCTGCGAAATTTGTGAGTTTATCCAATGGTTTATTAACCAGTCAAGTTAAAAATAGCGACGGCACTAGAACAGATACTTGGGAAATGAAACAACCGCACGCACCTTATTTATTTTTTATAGGCATGGGTGATTACGCTGTTGTAAAAGATACTTATAAAGGCAAGGAAGTAAGCTACTATCTAGAAAAAGAATATGAAAAAGTAGCCCGCAAGATATTTGGTGAAACCCCTGCTATGATGGCGTTTTTCTCTAAAAAACTAGGCGTAGACTACCCTTGGGCTAAATATGCGCAAATGACTGCGCGCGATTATGTAAGTGGCGCTATGGAAAATACCACTGCTACCCTCCACCAAGAAAGTGCACAACAAGATGCCCGCGAATTAATGGATGGCAACAGTTGGGAATCAACCATTGCACACGAATTATTTCATCAGTGGTTTGGCGATTATGTAACGGCAGAGAGTTGGAGTAATTTAACCGTTAATGAAAGCTTTGCCAATTATAGCCAACTATTATGGTGGGAACACAAACTCGGTAAAGACGAAGCCTTATTTGAGCATTACAATGAAATGCAAGGCTACTTATTTAGCGGCTCTCAAAATAAAGACCTGGTTCGTTTTAATTACAACGATAAAGAAGACATGTTTGACGCAGTTAGCTACAATAAAGGCGGACGCATCTTACACATGCTGCGTAATTATATTGGCGACGACGCCTTTTTTACGGCACTCAACAAATATTTAAGCGCCAATAAATTTGGTAACGGTAGTGCACATAAATTAAGAATGGCTTTTGAAGAAGTAACGGGCAAAGACCTTAACTGGTATTTTAACCAGTGGTATTTTGGAAGCGGTCATCCTAAATTAGAAATCAGTTACGACTACAATAATACTACGCGCACTGCATCTGTAATTGTTGCACAAACGCAAAAAGGTGATAAAGTATTTAAGCTTCCTATCAATATTGATGTATGGAATGGGGATGCAAAAACGCGCCATATGGTTTGGGCCGAAAATAAAGTAGATACTTTTAATTTTACCGTTACTGGCAAACCAGACAATATTAACGTGGACGCCGATAAAATTTTATTGGCTGAAAAAAAGGACACCAAAACATTGGAAGCCTATGCGCACCAGTACTTTCATGCCGGCAACTTCTTAGACAGAAGAGAAGCTATTGCATTTATGTATGATATTGACAATGCAAAAAGTGAATTGGGACAAAAAGTATTACTAGCTGCTTTATCTGATACTTCATATAGAATTAGATCTTTTGCCATCAATGCATTTACAAGATTAGCTTCGGATGCTGTTGTGATCAATAAAGCGGTAGAAATGGCTAAAAAAGATCCTTCCCGCCTTGCAAGAGCCGCTGCCATTGATTATTTAGGCATGCAGCGTAGCGAATTATTAGCTGATTTGTTTACAAATGCATGTTACGATTCTAGCTACACTGTATCAGGAGCTGCATTAAGAGCCCTTACAGATATTGATAGTGCTGCTGGTAAAAAAATGACCATCTTGCTGAATCAACAACCCTCTAAGGGAAGATTAAACGCTACGCTAATTGAAAACAGTATCCGTTTTGGCGATGCAACTTCATATGATTTTATCATGAGCAGCTTTAACAAAATGGGCTTAACTATGGAAAAAATTCAGATGACCAATCAAATTGCTTTTTTCTTAGGCAAAACAAATGATGTAGTAAAAATTAAAGAAGGTGTTACCGCTATTGTAGATTTTAGAGAATCTATTCCTGAGGCCTACAAGCCGCAGATCTCTCCAATGATCAATAAAGGGCTTACTGGGCTTGTAACGAGCTTAGAGAATGCCGGAAATAAAGAAGCGGCTAATTTTGTATCAACAAAACTACCCGCTCCCAAAAAATAAAATATACTATCAAGTGTGGTGCCTAATTACATAGGTACTACACTTGATTTTGTTGTTACTTTTAAATCGATAGGTGCATCCTGCCCCATAACGTTCATCGTTCCTTTTAGTGCGCCAGTAGCCGTTTCAGATTTTAACAATCCTGTTCTAGCATCATAAATACGCTTAGCTTTAATGCTGCCCTGCGTATTTTGCTTAATTTCCATTCCATTTTGATTGAGGGTAGTAGCAAGTTTAACGTTGGTTAAAACATTTACGCTAATATCTGTAGCAGTAACTTCTGAGATTACATATAAAGACTCTGAAGAAGCATCTGGTTTATTATCAACCACACTCCACTGATACGACGGCTTAATAGAAGCAGCAGGAAGGGTTAAAAAATATTTTGCTTGATCGGAAGTGCCATTGGTTTGCCCAAGAAGTGCTGTTAAAACATCGGAGCCAGCAGCACTTGCTGTGTTTACTACTTTGCCATTTTCGATGGTAAAATCGATAGGCTTGTTGAGCATTTTTAATTGCTCGGCCATCATAGGATTTGATTTTAAACTAGCATCATCTGAATCAAAAGTTTGCTCATTACCCATCGCACTTACAGAACCGCTAATGCGCGTAATGGATGTAGACAATTGATAACTTGATCCTGACACTGACTTCAAGTGAAAATTAGCGTAAGATTTAGAACCGTTTGAGAGTTCAATATCCTGACCCATCATAGACATGCTGGTGATGTTATTAGACTCTGCTACCACTTTAAACTTTGTTCCCGCAGGCAGTTTGGGTGCTTGCGCATTTGTTGTAAAAGCTGCTGCAAATAAAGCAGCAACGATGATTGTTTTTTTCATGAGATTATGTTTTTATACGATGATTTTTAAACGTGTTTTTGTGCGTGTATTTTTTACCAGTCGCCGCCTGCACCGCCGCCGCCACTGCTTCCACCACCAAATCCACCAAAGCCGCCGCCACCACCCCCAAATCCACCACCACTGCTTCTGCCCCCACCTAGTAGCGACCCTAGTAACATGCCTGTGGCCACATCGGAGTATCCACGACGCGACATAGATCCGCCACCGCCTTTACCTCCGCCGCCTGCTACAACGAGTAAAATAAAAATGAGCATACCTAAAAAAGTAAATAAAGGCTTGCCCTTAGACTTTCCTTTTTTCTCTTTTTTAATTTTGTACTCACCAACGGCTGCTTTACTAAGTGCATTGATAGCATTGTCGAGCCCGCGGTAATAATTTTGCTCTTTAAAAGCAGGGACAATTTCGTTATTGTAGATAGCAGAAGCTGTTATATCCGGGATAGCACCTTCTAGGCCGTAACCAACCTCTATACGAACTTTGCGGTCATTGATGGCCGCAATAATAAGTACGCCATTGTTAGTGCCTTTATGGCCTATGCCCCATTCTCTAAATAATTTATTGGCATATTCCTCTATGGGATAACCATCGAGTGTTGGAATTAAAACAACGACTATTTGATTGGAACTGCTATCATCGAGGGCTACTAATTTTTGCTCGAGTATTTCGCGCTGCTCAGGTGACAAAACACCCGCCACATCGTTTACCAATTTTGGTGGATTAGGACGCGGCAAAATATTTTGTGCAAATGCAATTTGCGCAAAACAAGCAAATAATAAAAGCGTGATTAATTTTTTCATGTGCAGATAGCCTGGCAATTATCCAAAAACAATATCGTCGGATAATTCGTTTTTATCGGTTGCAGCATCATAGGGGAAATGCTGCGTGAGCGCTTCCCCTATTGCTGTAATCATATTTGCTAAACCTTCGGCGTAATGAGACGCTTTATAGGCTGCTAACATTTTTTGTACTTGGGACTCCCAAAAAGCGGAGCCTACTTTTTCATGAATACCTGCATCTCCAAAAACAGCGAGTTGTCTGTCTTTGATGGCCACATATACCAGTACTGCATTTTTAGCAGCCGTATTTTGCATACCCAATTTGTAAAACATTTCCTCGGCACGGTGAACGGGGTTCATGAATCTACATTTGTTTTCGATGTAAATACGAACCTCGCCACTAGTGCGCAATTCTGCGTTTTTAATGGCTTCTACAATACGAGCCTGTTCTGACTCCGTAAAATAGGACTGTGGCTTTTTAGAAAATAGGTTAAACATGAAGCTGATTAAACGGTCAATTAGAATTTCACTTCTGGTGCTTTTTCTGAACCAGCTTCTGCCTTAAATCCTTCTTTGGTTTTAAAGCCAAACATGCCCGCAAAAATATTGTTAGGGAATGTACGTGCTTTAACGTTGTAAGCAGCTACCGCATCATTAAAATCGTTACGTGCAACTTTAATACGGTTTTCGGTACCTTCTAACTGCGTTTGCAACCCTCTAAATGCATCATTGGCACGTAGGTTAGGATAATTTTCCGTTACCATTAACAACTTACCCAACGCTTGTGTTAATTGACCTTGCGCTGCTTGGTATTGTTGAATTTTTTCGGGAGATAAATCGTTGGCATCCAATTTTACTTGGGTAGCACTTGCTCTTGCACTAATTACATTTTGTAATGTTGTTTGCTCAAAATTAGCTTCGCCTTTTACAGTGTTTACTAAGTTTGGAATAAGATCAGAACGACGCTGATAATCACTTTCAACATTCGCCCATTTGTTTTTCACTGTTTCATCTAATGTTACTAGTCCGTTATAACCGTTACAACCGCATCCACCTAATAATAATACAAGGGCGGCAATGACAATAAGGGTTAAATTTTTTGTACTCATTTTGTTTGATTTTTTATTTTATATAGCAAATTAAGCAAATAGTATGCCACCCTAAATATTTAGGCTTGCCGTTTATCACAATTTAACAGTATTTAACGTAGATTCTGGGACGACTACGCAGTAATGGCAGCAATACCCGGTAAAACTTTGCCTTCAAAGTATTCGAGCATAGCGCCTCCACCCGTAGAAACATAGCTTACCTTATCCGTAAAGCCAAAGATGTTTACGGCAGCAACGCTGTCTCCACCACCTACCAGAGAAAATACTCCTTTAGCGGTAGCAGCTGCAACAGCCACGGCAACTGCTTTGGTTCCAGCTTGGTAATTTTCCATTTCAAAAACACCCATAGGACCGTTCCATAAAATGGTTTTACTGCTTTCTATAACGGCTGCAAATTTGGCACGTGTAGCTTCGCCAATATCAAGGCCCATCCATCCGTCCGGAATAGACATGCTCTCGCAGTTTTTGCGCGCGGTGGTGTTAGAAAATTCGGTGGTAATAATATTATCGACAGGAAGGTGAATGTTAACGCCCTTTGCTTTGGCTTTAGCTAAAATTTCTAGTGCTAAAGGCATGCGGTCGTCTTCACATATGGAAGTTCCGATGGTACCACCCTGTGCTTTAAAAAAGGTATACGCCATACCGCCACCAATAATAATATCTGTGGCGCGGTCTAATAAATTTTCAATAATTAATATTTTATCGGACACTTTAGCGCCGCCAATAATTGCGGTGAAAGGTTTTTCGGAACCATGTAAAACTTTTTCGGCACTGGCTACTTCGGCGTTCATGACAAGGCCAAACATTTTACTGCCTGGTGCAAAAAACTGCGCTATCACAGCTGTAGAAGCGTGTGCGCGGTGCGCGGTACCAAATGCATCGTTTACATATACATCTCCAAGGGTACTTAGCTTTTGTGCAAAAGCCTCGTCGCCCTTTTCTTCTTCTTTATAAAAACGTAAATTTTCTAGTAATAACACCTGCCCTGCGTGTAGTGCAGCCGCTTTGTTTACCGCTTCCTCTCCAATACAATCGTTGGCAAACTGAACCTCTAAGTTTAACAACTTAGATAAATGACCCACAATATGAATTAAAGAATATTTAGGCGTAGGACCGTCTTTTGGACGACCCAAATGGCTCATTAATATGACAGATCCACCATCCTTAATTATCTTTTGAATAGTAGGGATAGTAGCACGCATGCGCGTGTCATCGGTAATGTTATACGCGTCGTCTAATGGAACATTAAAATCTACACGAATTAACGCTTTTTGACCGGCAAATGAATGACTAGAAAATTGGCTCATAATTATTTTGAAATTAAGCCTGCAAAATATTTAACGGTTCTTACCAACTGACTTACATAACTCATTTCGTTATCGTACCAGCTTACTGTTTTAACAAGCTGTACATCGCCTTGTGTCATTACTTTTGTTTGCGTTGCATCAAATAATGAACCGTAAGAAATACCAATAATATCGGTGCTTACTAATTCGTCTTCGGTATAACCAAAAGATTCGTCAGAAGCTTTTTTCATCGCTGCATTTACTTCTTCGGCAGTAACTTTTTTAGATAATACCGTTGTTAGTTCAGTTAAAGAACCTGTGATAGTAGGTACACGTTGTGCAGAACCATCTAGTTTACCTTTTAAATTAGGTAGAACAAGACCAATTGCTTTTGCAGCACCCGTGCTGTTAGGCACAATGTTTTGTGCTGCTGCACGCGCTCTGCGTAAATCACCTTTAGGATGCGGCGCATCTAGGGTATTTTGGTCGTTGGTATACGCATGAATGGTTGTCATGATACCTGCCACAATGCCGTAATTATCATCCAACACTTTAGCCATTGGCGCTAAACAGTTAGTGGTACAAGAAGCACCAGAAATGATCGTTTCTGAACCATCTAAAATATCGTGGTTTACATTAAATACAACGGTTTTCATTTCGCCAGTAGCTGGTGCAGAAATTACTACACGCTTAGCACCCGCAGTAATGTGCGCAGCTGCTTTTTCTTTATCAGTAAAGAATCCAGTAGACTCAATAACAACGTCTACACCATGCGCTCCCCAAGGAATTTGCGCTGGATCACGCTGTGCATATATTTTTACAGACTCACCATTTACAGTGATGGCGTCTTCGGTAGCAGTTACGGTAGCGTTAAAACGACCCTGTGCACTATCATACTTTAATAAGTGTGCTAAAACCTGCGGGCTGGTAAGGTCATTGATGGCAACGATTTCGATACCATCCATGTTATATATTTGACGGAAAACTAGGCGGCCAATACGACCAAATCCATTGATTGCTACTTTAACTGTACTCATTTGATTGCTTGTTTAATTGTATAAAAACGTAAAGAAGATGCAAATTTACGCCGAATAGCAGAAATTGCCCCTTTTTTTTAAAATATAAATGAGAAATATTTGGGCGAGAAACCTTCTCGCCTTATTTTTGCGTCCCGAATGACAAATTTGGATCCGGAGCGTTCGTCTAACGGTTAGGACCTCAGGTTTTCATCCTGGTAATACGGGTTCGATTCCCG
>CAJBRT010000113.1 GCA_903958045.1 uncultured Bacteroidota bacterium
AGAATCTATCCTAGAAGCTTTATTTATCGCCAACAAACGCTCCACAAAAACATAAATGGCAGCTACTAATAAAAAATATAATGGATACATAATCCATCCACCCTTTTCTAATAAGCTAAGCATAGAAATTTTTTCTGGCGTACTTGCAGCTACTGCTCCAACTGCTTTTTGAATGGTGTCTGTTTGTAATAAATAAAACATACAATGGGTTTGATTACCGTTAAAATTAGTGGGTTCTACAAAAGAAGCAAGGCCCTGTGAATAAAAATGCCAAAGCCACGTTATTTAGGAAAGCTTTTGCACATATAGGCGCCTAATGCAGTGTGATTTGGGCTAAAACCGGAAAATGATCCGATGGAAACTTGCCATTATAAGAATCTGTTAACACACCCCAACGACTCACGGAAAAATGTGAGCTTGTAAAAATATGGTCAATCACCTGGTCTGCGTTTAAATTGGGGCCAAACCCCTGAAAGGTTCCATTGGGTTTATAGGGCGCGGCAACTCTTTTATAGGTGTCCAATAAATTACCTGAATTGGCAATCAATTGATACCATGCTGAATTGTGGTCACCGTTAAAATCGCCCGTTAAAATAACAGGTGTAGTACCTGCAATCGTTTTGATCTTTTCCAGTATAAGTTTCGAACTTTCATTACGCGCTACCATGGCTTGATGATCGTAATGCACATTAAAACAATACATTTTTTTGCGCGTTAATTTATGTTGTAGCAACACCCAAGAGCAAATTCGATTAATACGCGCATCCCAACCAAATCCGGGTTTAGTGGGCGTTTCAGACAACCAAAAATCACCTTTGTCTACAATTGTAAAAGCATCTTTTTTTACAAAAATAGCAGAGTGCTCACCTTTTAAAGCGCCATCATCTCTACCAATACCATAGTAAGTATACCCGGGAAGTAAAGATTGCATACCCTCTAATTGATGCTGTAAACCCTCTTGGGTACCTACAATATCAAAGTCATGAAACCCAATCAGCGCGGCCACTCTGGGAAGTCTTGCACTCCATAAATTACCCGAATCACGTGGGTTGTCATAACGAACATTAAAACTACCTACTGTAATTGTTTGAGCAAATGATGTAGAAATAAATAGTATAGCTAGCAGGCCAACAATAATTGATTTGATTTTCATTTAAGCAATTTAGGATTTTGAGACGGCTTCTCCTCTTTTTGAACCGTTTTTCTACCGGCTTCTTTTAATGCTTTGTCGAGTATCATTTCAATTTGTCCGTTTACACTTCTAAATTCATCATCGGCCCATTTAGACAGCTTATTAAAAGTGTCTTCGCTTATCCGCAAAACAAACGTTTTTTTAGTAAGAGACATAAAAAGTATTTAGATGCATTAATAAAGGCTGCCTGTATTTAACACTGGTGATGCCGCTTTTTCACCACACAATACCACCATTAAATTACTCACCATGGCCGCTTTTTTATCATCATCTAAAACCACAATGTCTTTTTCAGACAACATGGCAAGAGCCATTTCAACCATACCCACAGCGCCTTCCACAATTTTTGTACGTGCAGCTACAATCGCTGTTGCTTGCTGGCGCTGAAGCATAGCACCTGCAATTTCCGCAGCATATGCCAAATGACTTATACGCGCTTCGGTAACCAACACGCCCGCTTTATTTAAACGCTGGTTCAATTCTTGTTCTAACATTTCAATCACCTGATCGCCACCATCACGCAATGTGATATGCGCTTTTTCATCTTCGATATTATCGTATGGACAAGTGGTTGCTAAATGACGTACAGCTGCTTCACTTTGGTTGCGGATATAATCATTAAAACTTGTTACATCAAATACTGCTTTGTAAGTATCTTCTACTTGGTATAAAATAACAGCAGCAATTTCGATAGGATTACCAAGTTTATCATTCACTTTTAACTTGGTACTTTCGATGCTTTGCATACGAAGTGACACTTTTAGTTTACTGTAAAATGGATTTACAAATTGAAGTCCATTTTCTCTAACGGTACCCACATACTTACCAAAAAACGTAAGTACAATGCTATAATTAGGATCAATAATCATGAGCCCTTTGATTAAGAAAACGCAGCACGCTAAAAGTACAATTCCAAAAAATACTTGTCCGCCTTCATTTTGTTGAGCACCCGCTACAATAAGCGCAAAGCCAATAAAAAATGAAATGAGTGCAACCAAAGCTGCTTTGTACCCAGAAAGGGGTTTGAGTAATTTTTCCATATTTGATATTATTTTGATATCATAAAGATATGATATTAAATAACATCTCCCAATAATTGGATTTTACTTTACCCAAAACCGAGGGAATTAATGCTACCCAAAGCCCTCCATTTTGCTAAAAAATGAGGCATTTTATGGGGGTGAAAGCCTTTGCTAGCAGTAATTCTGTCAATTTGACACTTGTATGTAGAAATTTTTCTATATTAAGGAAATATATATGGTGTAAATACTAAGTATTTGTACTATAATCAGTAGTTTTATCGGCTCACTTGGTTAGTAATTTTTAGTATTTCAATTTAATTATGAAAAAAAGGAAGTCAAGCAAGATCCCCTTGGGGATTTTATTGCTATTTGTAGGATGCATGCAATTAAAAATTGCAAGTTCACAGCTACCTGTGTTCACTCAATTTTCGCAAAATCAGCTTAATATCAATCCTTCGTTTGCTGGATTTATTGACGACGACTTCAAATTCAATGCACTGCATAGATCACAGTCCTATTCTAGGCTTGTTACCTCTACATTTTCGAATGCATCTTTTCAGATGCGTCCGTTATTAGATTTTGTTCCCAATAATGATGTTTTTGGGTTTGGGGTAAATGCATATACACATAAAACCCTAGATGTATACTCGCATCAAGCCATGTCCGCAACAATGTCCTATTCAAAAGGACTAAATTATGATGGAAGTAAAACCCTGTCAATGGGTTTTCAGGGAAGATACAATTCAAAAAGAATTGATTACACACAACTCCTTTTCCCCAATCAATTTGATTTTTCAGGTTACTCGCCTCAATTGCCCAATAACGAACCTATCCAAGTCATTAATGCAAATTATGTAGATATCAATTCAGGAATCCTTTACAATTCAGTTGGCGAAGACGAATCTTTTACGGCTGGATTTTCGATGTACAATATCAATCAGTCTAGCAAGGATCCACTAAAACTTGCTACAAGAGAGGGCCTCACCTTTAATTACCAACTCGGATACTCAAAAGTATTATCTGATTACAGTCAAGTTTTTTTTGGTGGCTTGCATTCAGTTAGAGCAACTCAATCTTCAACTTCACTCGTTGGAGCCATACAAATACTTCCCGACTACGATAACTATATAGGATTTGATGTTGGTGGTGTATATGTTTTAAATAATTCTATTTCTCCTTTTGTGAATTTGAATATGAATGTGATTAAAGCATCCTTCACCTATAACTTTTCAATTGCACCCAACATTTCCTATGTACAAAATGCAAACGCATTTGAAGTTGGGATACAATTTTTATTTTCTCGCCCCACCGAAGACAATACACTTGCAAAGCGACACGTAAGTTGTTTTAAGTAAGTATATAAATAATTCAAGTATTTTTTCTTATGAAGCTATCATTACAAATTCGAGCAATTTTAACCATTAGTTTGGTTGCTATTTCGAACTTATTAATTGCTCAAACTTGCCCTGTTATTAACACAGTTACAAGCAGCACTGCTGTTTGTGCAGGAACCAGTATTTCGTTACAAGTAAGCGCCACATCGCCTGGCGGATCGCCTTTAACCTATGCATGGTTTAAAAATGGAACTGCGATTCCAAATGCAACTAGTTTTAAACACGACATCAGTAATTTTCAGCAAGCAGATGCAGATGTTTATTTTGTTCGAGTGAGTAATGCTTGTAACACGCCTATACAATCTGCTACAATTTCTTTAACACTCAAAGACAAACCTAGCATTACTAGTTTTTCATCTAGCCCTCAAACTGTTTGTACAGGCACAAATTACAGCATCCAAGTCAGTGGAAACGATAATGGTGTCGCTCGATGTCATAATTATGTTCCGGACCTCTATTTTTCCGGTCAACCGATTGATATTCATGATAACTAATGGGGCGAATCAAAAATATGAGGTTTCAAAGGTATCCTATCGTGGGGCAACATATTTTTGG
>CAJBRT010000114.1 GCA_903958045.1 uncultured Bacteroidota bacterium
AGTTCCGATATGGCTGTTCCAGCCGTTCACGAAATATTAAGAAAAAAGAATATAGATCCTGCCGAAATTGACTGCCTTATTTGCGCGACTGTAACCCCCGATATGGTATTTCCTGCAACTGCCAATATCATTTGCGATAAAATTGGTGCTACAAATGCTTGGGGCTATGATATGAGCGCCGCGTGTAGTGGATTTTTATTTGCACTTACCACAGGTGCCATGTACATTGAAAGTGGAAGATTCAAAAAAGTAATTGTTGTAGGTGTAGATAAAATGAGCGCTATTGTAGATTACACCGACAGAGCAACCTGTATCATTTTTGGCGATGGTGCTGGCGCTGTTTTGTTAGAAGCCACAGAAGACGAAAGCATAGGAATTAAGGATAGCATTTTAAAAAGCGATGGTAGCGGTAGACATTATTTACACATGAAAGCGGGCGGATCATTAAAACCCGCATCTGTAGAAACCGTTTTAAATAAAGAACATTTTGCATACCAAGAAGGTCAAGCTGTATTTAAGTTTGCCGTAAAAGGTATGGCCGATGTTAGTGCCGAATTATTAGAACGCAATCAACTCACCGGTGACGATATTGCTTGGCTAGTTCCACACCAAGCAAACCTGCGCATCATTGATGCAACAGCTAACCGCATGGGGCTCGACAAAGAAAAAGTGATGATCAATATTCAAAAATATGGCAACACCACTGCTGCTACCTTGCCGCTATGTTTATGGGATTGGGAATCACAACTAAAAAAAGGCGATAACATTGTACTAGCTGCTTTTGGTGGTGGATTTACTTGGGGAGCAACACTCTTAACTTGGGGATACGATTCAAAATAATAATACATGAAAAACAAAGTTCCTTTAACGGGTATTAGTTCGGTGGCCATGCACGCTGCAGGCCATCACAATGCAGAAGATGCGCACCTAACACCCATATTTGCTACTTCAACCTTTACTTTTGATAGTACCGAAGAAGGTATGAACCGCTTTGCAGGTAAGGATAAAACAAGGGTATACAGCCGTTGGGGGAATCCTACTTTTACGGCCGCCGAAAAAACAATTGAAGCCTTAGAAGCTTTTGGAATCAAAGATAAAAACGGAGCACCGCTTGAACTCCGTGCGCTACTTCATGCGAGTGGACAAGCTGCCATGACCACGCTTTTTATGAGCGAATTAAAAACGGGTGACGCCGTTCTTTCACATTACTCTTTGTATGGTGGCACTTACGAACTATTACATAAAGTAGTAGCTGCCATGGGCGTTACCATACTTATTGTTGACATGCGTGATACAACAGCAGTAGAAAATGCACTTGCAACAAATAGCAGTATCAAACTCGTTCATATAGAAACCCCTGCCAACCCTACCATTCAGTGTGTAGATATTGAAGCAGTGACTACTATCGCAAAAAAACACAAGCGCCTCGTAAGTGTAGACAATACTTTTGCAAGCCCCTATTTACAACAGCCATTTAAATACGGCGTAGATTATGTTTTTCATTCAACTACTAAATTTTTAAACGGTCATGGTTCTGCTATTGGTGGTGTATTACTTGGTAGTGACTTAGAAAAAATGAACACCACTGTTTGGAAATGGCATGTGCTACTTGGAGGGAACGCAAATCCGTTTGATGCTTTTTTATTAGGACAAGGCATGAAAAC
>CAJBRT010000115.1 GCA_903958045.1 uncultured Bacteroidota bacterium
AGATAAAAAATTAAATATATTACAATTTGTCATAATGTGAAAAGGCCGAGATCGAGTCGAACATATTAAGTAATAACAGACATGGAAGGATATGAGGCGGGATGAGGTGGCTATATTGGATAAAGTCATTAGCCAGTCACAATTATGGAAACTCGCTAAACATTTAGACGATATTTTGCCCTCCCATAATGATTATTTAGATATAACATTTGTTATATGCATTAATTTATTTATATTAGATAATTATTATTTGTATTCAATTAGTTTAAATGAGCAAATTTAAATTTCTAATAAATGTGCTGTCAAATTACAACCTTGATAGCTCTTGATATTTTACAATAGCGTATTACATAAAAAACAATAAACTTTTAAATTAAAAAAAATGGAGAACAACAATCTCAACATATTGGCAAAGAGAAAATTTCAACATTCGAATTTTGTTGGGAGCAAAACAACATGGACATTTAATGAAGATGGCAGCAAAGTAAATGTGAAAGCCGGATGGTTAGGCATCAATACTATTAATTCTACTATTGATGTTGAAAGTTTAGGAGATGGGAAATTTTTAGGGAAGGGTTTTATTTCACAGAAATTTTCAATCGAAGGCAATCGCATCAAAACTGGACCCGTTTATTTACTAGAAATATTTGAATAATTATTTAAACAAAAAACTATTTTAATCATGAGCAATAACGCAATAGCAACACCTAGACAAAGCTTTACACTCAACTACTCACGAAGTGAGGTTGAAAGCAAAATAAAATATTTATGTGATAAGTTACCTACTTATAATTTTCTCAATCAAAATGATGCTTTAAACTCTATCAGGGTCGAAGCGAAAGGGGCATTTCAGAGTCAGCATTTGGATTTCAGATTTCAAAATAATACCGAAGATACTTGTGTTTTTGAATTAGAAGTTTCAAAATCCACCGGAGGTATGACTAATGACGATTCAATTTACAAAGCAAAGAAAAACCTAGATGAATTCATGGAGTATCTTACAAAATGCCTAGAGGGTTATGAAATTTCAGATGAGGATATAAATAAATTAAAGAAAAATCAAACAAATAGTGTGATTTTTTATATTATTTTCTTCATCATAATTGTATGGTTCTTCTTTGGCGGCGGTTTAGAAATGTTAATCAGATAAATTTTAAAAATGAAAAGAATATTTAATTCCTTGATTTTAGCCCTCTCGCTATTCCTTTTTAGTTGCACAGGAAAAATTAACAAAGACAATTATGACAAGATATCTAATGGAATGTCTGTGTCACAAGTGCAATCTATTCTTGGCAAAGGAGAATCACAAGCTTCATCTAGTATTAATCTTGGTGAATATGGAGGTAATATTAGCTCCGAAGTAATGACTTGGCAATCTGGCCTAAAAGTGATTTCGATAACATTTTCTAACGGCAAGGTAATGGCGAAAGCACAAAATGGCCTTTAAAAAATAGAACATATATATACTATAACAACTTAAAGCTAAATAATGGAAAACATTTATTCGCAAAGAATTAGCAATGCCGGTAAAAAAATTATTTACGGTATATTAATTTCAATTACAAGCTACTCGATTGGGGGGTTAACAATTTTACTAAATGGATACAGGAGTAGTATAGAGGGAGTGGCATACGCATGTATAGCAGCTTCGGTTATTTCTCTTTTTCTACAACTATCAGCAGCGATGGATATGATAAAATGTAATATCGAACCCAAGAAATTTTTCTAAAAATAATAATACAAACAGTTAAATAAGTAAGGGTAATTCAAGAGGGTTGAATTACCCTTACTTATATTCGAATAAAATAGTAGATATGAAACAATCATAATTTATATTTTATTATCGTCAAAAATATAATCTTTGGATGCTAGTATTAAATGCTGATAAATTTTTTTGTCCAAAATGCCAAAGCAAAGAAATATGGACAAAGGATATTTTTAAAGGTGGTAACCTAACCCATAAAAGCTCTAAAAATCAAATTTTATGAAATACACTTTAACGTTTTGCATTTTTCTAATCTTTGGATGTAACAACACAAATACTTCGACTCAAGAAACGCCAACTAGACAGGAATCAAATGCCAGCAGTGAAATAAAACCTCAAAGTCTTGCTAGCCAGTTTTTGGGCATCTATCATGGTGAACAATCCTCCTATTTTATGAAAAATCAATATGGAGATGATATGATTGTAAATGGGAACAAGGTTTCAGTCCCTGGCATAGATTATAAATTCATATTAAAAGAAAATGGTGTAGTAAATTTGCAACAAACAAGCTTAGAAGATAATAGTAGATACTATTACGATGGAACTTATTCAATCATACAAGAAGATACAAACAAACTGACCATCGAATGTAAAATGTCGGACGGAAAATCTTCCTTCCCAACTTACACCTTATTAATTGAAAAAGCTTCAGTAAAAGGAACCTGCAAGGGATCCAATGATCCTGAATTTAAAATTGAAAAAACCAAATAATAGCACTTATATGAAAAATGTTTTTTTCTTATTACTTCTGTCTTTTGGGATAGTTTCCTGTGAAAATAAATCAACAACAAATCAATCATCTGATGAGGCAGTAGAAAATTCTTCATCAGCTGAAACTTCGTCAGAAACTCCAACAGATGATTCAAAGTCTGAAATTTCTAATAGTGGCGTTTATACTTATAAAGACAATTCTACGGAATTACAAATTACAGTTAGCGGCAATAGATGGATGGGCAAAACAGTTATTGTTTCGGGATTTGGAGCAGAATATGACAATCAAAATGCACAATATGATAATGGCATTATTAATGGTAATGACCTGTATGAAAGTTCCGGGAATATAAAAATAGGCTACATTGATGGCAACTCATTAGTGGCTACTGTATTTGATAGGCAGGTTACATTAAGAAAGTAATTAAATTATTCCAATTGAAAAAAGGGTTACATAATTACATGTAGCCCTTTTTTTATAATAAGATTTATATCGTCTAAACCCCATCAATTTAAAAAACCATCTTACAATCCTTAAATTTTTAAATAGTTTTTTATTTATTTTATGCGGCTAACCAAGCATAAATCCCTAGCAAAACAAAGAAAATGTCTATATTCAAAGTAAATACTACCTGCATGAAAAACATTGTCATCTTATTTTCACTTTTAATCGTTTTTGGTTGTGATAAAAAAGAAAATGTAAATACACAAATCACCCTAACAACAACTGATGTGTCGTCAATTACATCTAACAGCGTTGCAACTGGGGGAACCATTATTTCAAATGGCGGACTTACTATTACCGCTAAAGGTGTGGTATGGAGCACGAGTAACAACCCAACAATTTTGCTATCTACAAAAACTAACGACGGTAACGGCACAAGCAGTTTTACCAGCAATGTAACAGGCCTAAGTGCAGATACCAAATACTTTATAAGAGCATATGCGAGCAATCAAAGTGGAACATATTATGGCAGTGAAATTTCTTTTACAACACGCGCAGCAGGCAGTTTTGCAACAGTTACAAGTGCCAATGGAAAAGTTTGGATGGACCGAAACCTTGGTGCGTCCCGAGTTGCAACAAATATTACCGACACTAGCGCCTATGGCGATTTATACCAGTGGGGACGAGGAGCTGATCAACACCAATCACGAAAATCAATCATTATTGCAACTCAGTCAACTACCGATGTTCCTGGTAATGCAAACTTTATTTTACCGAATACGCCTCTTACAGATTGGAGAATTCCCGCAAATACAAACTTATGGCAAGGCGTAAATGGTATTAACAACCCATGCCCTACTGGGTTTCGTTTACCAACAGAAGCAGAGTGGAATGCTGAATTATCTAGTTGGACAACAAAAAACGCGGATGGTGCATTTGCATCTCCCCTAAAACTTACCGTTGCTGGAAGTCGTGAATTAACAATCAATGGAGCAGGCATTAGCGGAAGCTACTGGAGCAGCACTATTAGTGGTGATGGATCTAGGTATCTCAACATTAGCAGTGCCGGTTCATTTGTGTTAACCCACAATAGATCTTACGGCGGAAGCATTAGGTGTATTAGAGAGTAGAAGAAACAACTGGTAATTTTTATTTCTCTTTAAATTTAATAACACT
>CAJBRT010000116.1 GCA_903958045.1 uncultured Bacteroidota bacterium
AGGCATCCAGTATAGTAAATTACGTGCTACTAAAGAAACTGTTGCTTTTTTGAATATTGATTTTTGTACAAGTGCCTGCGGTAATTCATAAGTTAACATTACCTCTCTAAGTTTCATGTATGTTTTACTCATGATGTTTGGCTCTGGATTACCATGCACACGGCTAATATAATCTTGTATGAAAGTTTTAGTCGTATTTGGAGCAAACGTAAGTGCACTATAGTTTGTAATTCTTCCAGTTACTGGATCAAATACCGGTGTACCTGAAGCAACCACTACACCTTCACCCACATAAGACTTTACGCCTTTGTAATCTTGGTAACGCGCTTCACCCATTTTACCTTGAACCGTTTCTATGTGACGACCACCTTGGAATGTTTTCTTTCTTACATAATCTTCCATAACACCACCTAATCTACCATCTACTTGGAAATTAAATGTAAATGCCTTGTAAGAGAATTTGTTGTTTAAACCCCAAACTAAATCTGGATTTGAATTACCCACATATTGAGCAACTGGTAAATAAATTGGACGACCACCTGCATCATTAATAAGTTGACCATCTGGTGTTCTTGCCATCATTCTAAACCAAACTTCATCCGTTCTAGATCCAACTTTATAGAAATTGTTTAAAATAGATAAACCAGAAGGTAATTCTTTAAACTTATTGGTAAATGCACCTAAGTTAAGTGTTGCATCCCAAGAAAGTCCTTTTGTAGACTTTAATACTGCACCATTAATAGTTACATCCCAACCTGTTCGCTGTGTTTTAGTACCATTCACTACATAACTAGCAAAACCAGAAGTTTGAGAAATAGATTTAGAGAAAATTTGAGGACCATCTGTATACTGATAGTAAGAAGCTTCAATACCAACACGGTTATTAAATGCTTTTGCCTCTACTCCAAACTCAAATGAAGTTCTATCATCTGGTTGAACGTTTGCATCCACTAAAGTATTTGTGAAAGATGCTTGTGTAGTGTTGTTATAACCAATACCTGTAGAATACACATCTGCATAGGTATACGTAGGACCTCCGTATGTAGATGAATATTGTTGACCATAACCTAAAGGATAAGCATTGTTTGGCGTTGCACCAATATAATCAGATACAAAGCTACCACCACCTCTTACTTTAGCATAAGAAGCTCTTAATTTTAAGAAGTTAATTTGACTAGGTAATGAAACATAATCATTTAAAACAGTGCTTAAATTTAAAGATGGATAAAAGAAAGTATTGTTATCTTTTTTAAGTGCCGATAATTTATCGGTACGACCTGTAATGTTTAAATTAAAATACTTACCACCTTCTAAATCCACAGAGTATAACATAGAGTTTACACGCATGTCAGATGCAAAGTTGTAAGCAATTACTGGGTTTCTACTGTTCGCAAACGTATATACGTTTGGTACGTTTAAATAGTTAGTAGTCGTAAACGAAGAATTGTAATTGAAGGTTCTAAAGTTAGCACCTGCAAAACCACTTGCTTTAAAGAAATTAGCAACAACTGGGGTTTTAAAGTTAGCACGAACTTCTGAATTGCTTTCAAAAAGAGATCTTCTGTCTTCTCTGTAATCACCTTTGTTTTCTTCTCTACCATAAGGGTGCGCAGAGAAAGGCATTTTTTCATTTCTTAATAAATCGTAAGTCGTAACAGAAGTTCTAGCAAGTACATCAATAAAAGGATTTACTTTATAATTTAAACTTGTGTACGCATAAATGTCATTTTTGTAATGACCTCTTGTCCACTCATAACTCATAAAATATGGGTTATGGTATCTTTGATACTCGGCATAGATACTCTGAACACCTTCTTTACCTGGCTGCCAGTAATTACGCATATCATCAATATTCCAATCTGCACCACCCCAAACTGTGATGTTATAAATAACTGAGTTTGGACCGTAGTCTACATCTGGAAAATTATCAGAAAACTGTTTGTTATAGTTAATATTAGCGTCTAATGTTAACTTAGAATTGAAACGTAAGGTAGAAGCTAAATTAATATTAGTGGTATTTAAACCAGTATTAGGAATAATACCTTTATTGTAAGTATTACCAACAGAAAAACGCAAATCAGCTTTTTCTGTAGAAGAAGCAACTGCTATATTGGTGGTATTTAAAACACCCGCTTCAATAAATCTTTTTAAATTGTCTTTACCACGAGCAACCCAAGGTGTACCAGAGCGCTTGCCAGTAACTGGATCTACCGGGCTATCATATTGAGGAATTAATTGACCCTCAAACTTAGGTCCCCAAACGTCATAGTCAGCATCATTGGTTCCACCACCTAAACCATCACCAAACGCATAACGTCCATGATCGCCAGGACCATATTCGTCTTGTGTTTTAGGTAATGCAATAAAACCTTTTTGAACCTGCGTAGAACTATTAAATTCTACAGAGAATCCTCTTTTATCTTTAGTTCCTTTTTTAGTATTGATGATAATAGCACCATTTTGACCTCTATAACCATATAAGGCAGAGGCAACTGGTCCTTTTAATACGTTATATGATTCAATATCATCAGGGCTAATGTTCCAAGTATCAGAATTGATAGGCACACCATCTACTACAATTAAATTAACACGACCACCACGTAATACAAGGTTTGGTGCTCTTAATAATTCTTGATTGATACCAACCGTTAATCCAGCAACCTTTCCAATTAAACCATTGATAGGGTTAACTTCTCTTGCTTTAACTAAATCAGCACCTTTAATATCTTGTGTAGAATATCCGAGCTTTCTTTTTTCTTTTTTCACACCAAGTGCTGTAACAACTACATCTTCTAAATTATCTGTAGAAGCTGCTAATTTGATGTCTAATGTAACGCCATTTACAGTAATAGTATAGGCTTGATAACCTAAAGAACTAACTGTTAACTTAGATCCTTTTTCTGCTTTAATGGTGTAAGAACCATTGGCTGCAGAAAGTACTTTTTGACTACCATTATCAATAGTAGCGCCTTCGATAGCTTTTGAACTAACAGCGTCGATAATTTTACCAGACACTGTAAGTGTTTGCGCTTTAGACTGAAATGCAAGACACAAAAACGTGCATGCCATTAACAGTAAGCGAAAGGGATTTCTTTTTGATTGCTTCATAAACAGGGTTTTAGTTTTCTTTTCGAATGCCAAAACTAACTGCGCTGTGTAAAGGAATTGTTACGAGAAGGTTATACTAATGTGATGCTTTATAAAATAGTTTTTGTTTACAATTTGGTAATACGGAAAACTAAATATTGTAGAAAAGAAGACACACCTTACTAGATTATTTGATTTTTTGTATACATTGTAAGATGAACAAATCAAGATTTGCATTTTTTGATAATGGTAGCATGAAGCTGCAGATAAGTGAAGTGGAGATACCTGCATTAACTGAGGGGGAAATACTCGTACGCATATCTTATACGACACTTTGCAAATCTGATATTCTCACGTATACAGGAAAAAGAAAAGAGAAAAATCCAACCATTTTAGGTCATGAAATTTGCGGTACCATTGTAGCATTTGGCAAAAACGCCCCTACCCTCGATTGCAGAAATACAAAACTAGAAGTTGGCGATTTAATTACATGGGCAATATTTGCAAGTGACCCTTCAGATAGCATGTCTATGAGAGGGATCCCGCAAAAAGCGTCTGGGCTTTTTAAATATGGACATGAACAAATAACAGATACCAATCATTTACATGGTGGCCTCAGTGAATATATTATTTTAAGGCCCCATACACCTATCATTAAACCACTTGTAAATATTCCATTACCCGTCCTTACCATTATTAACTGTGCCGTAGCCACAGCAGCAGGCGCCATTCGAATCGCAGAAAATATAGAAGGGAAAAATATTTTAGTTGCTGGTACTGGCATGCTAGGCGTTTTAGCCTGTGCCATGGCAAAAAGTAAGGGCGCAAAAAATGTAATTGCAGTAGATATTGATTCAGATAGGCTTTTAATGAGTACTTCATTTGGAGCCACGCACACCATACATTTAGATACGATTGTAAGTATGCAAAAGTTTTCGAATTGGCTAGTTATTAATAAAATTAGTATCGATTGTTTTATTGATTTTAGTGGAGAGCCAACCACTATCGATTTAATCCTAAATCAATTATCGGTTGGTGGTATGGCCGTATTTATAGGATCAACTTATCCGCAACAAAATATTACATTAAACGCAGAAACCATTGTACGAAATATTTGGACCATCAAAGGATTGCACAATTACAATCAAGAAGACCTTATTGAAGCCGTGAATTTTATAGAGCAGGAATATCAAAATTATCCTTTAGGAACTTTAATTAAAGGTGGCTTTAATTTAGATAGTTGCGCCTTAGCTTTTGAATACGCCATCAAAGAGCATCCTTACCGAGTTGGAATTTCACTTAAATAAAAAATCGTGTTAACCATAAATAAAAAAGACTTCTTAGTTAAAGCCAAACCTACTGCATTTATTTTGTTTTGTAGTAGTGCTGCTTTTTTAACATACTGCAGTATGTACGCTTTTAGAAAGCCCTTTACAGCGGGCACCTATAAAGGCCTTGAGCTATTGGGCGTTGATTATAAAGTGGCGTTAATTATTTTACAACTTATTGGTTACGTTATTTCAAAATTCATTGGGATAAAATTTATTGCAGAATTAGCACCCCAAAAAAGAGTTACAACACTTATAACACTAATGGCTTTTGGCCTTATATCATTATTAGGATTTGGATTAACACCATACCCGTACAATGCAATATTTATGCTGCTAAACGGACTTCCACTGGGGTTAATTTGGGGTGTTGTATTTAGTTTTTTAGAGGGCCGAAAGTTTACTGAAATTTTAGGCGCATTTATGGCAAGCTCCTTTATGATTGCCTCTGGTATTGTAAAATCGATTGGACTTTTTTTAATTCAACAATTTAAAGTTAGTGAAACCTGGATGCCATTTTGTGCTGCTTTGGTTTTTGTGCCAGTACTCATTATAGGCATTTGGATGCTTAGTCAAATACCAGAACCCAATGCAGAGGATATTGCCTTAAGAACAGAGAGAGTACCCATGGATAAAGCCAACAGAAGAAAATTTTTTAACCTATTTTGGCCTGGCATTTTATTGGTGGTTGCCATTTATGTAGGTCTTACTATTTTTAGAGATTTACGCGACAACTTTGCCGTAGAACTTTGGACAGAATTAGGCTACATAAATACACCTTGGATACTCGTTATTGCAGAAATTCCAACTGCAATATTTGTACTTATCGTAATTGGATCTATGATTTTATTTAAAAACAATAAGAAAGCATTTTATCTTTCCTTAACTCTTTGCGTTATAGCAGGAATCGGATTTTTAATAAGCACTTATTTATTCTCAAACGGTGCTATCAATCCTATTTTCTGGATGATACTAATGGGCTTTTTAATGTATATGCCTTATCTGATATTTCATACCATCCTATTTGAAAGGTGGATTGCATTTTTTAAATACAAAGGAAACTTAGGTTACTTAATGTATATGTCTGATTCGATTGGCTATTTTGGAAGCATGCTTGTACTACTCTATAAAAATTATGGCAATAAAGGTTTTAACTGGCTGCCATTTTTTACAAATACTGCCTGGATCATTGGGATGCTAATTACCCTATTAGGCATATTAGCTTTACTATACTTCAGGAAAAAAGAAAAAGTGATCCTTCCAATGAATTAATGATCTAATAAAGAAACACCCTCCAAATTTTCTGCTACACTTTTGGATAATTTGATATTTAAAAAGCTAGCAATGGTTGGAAAAATATCTACAACAGCCGTTCTGTTTTCAATTGCGTGATGATTTGGGCGGTGGTTCATTACTAGCCAGGTATTGCGCTCTGCGTCAGACTGTCCGCCATGATCTTTTCCTGTCTGAGCGTCTCTACCATGATCAGTAGTGATGATAACAAGCCACTCTTCATTAAAATTCTTTTCACGGTAAGCAACAGCCCCCATTATTTTTTGAATTTGCCTGTCAAGTATTGAAATAGCCGTATCAAGCTGCGGGCTTTTACCAAATTTGTGGCCCATATCGTCGGTGTATTCTAAATACACCCAAGATAAATCAGGGGCGCTGTCTTTAATAATATGCGCAGCTTCTGCAACCACTTTTTCATCAATCAAATGAATATATGTTGCGTTTTTGTCGTGCGGAAATTGAATGGTATCTAACTCGTACCCGTCTCTACGGTAGTCTACGTGTAAATAATTTGTTTGCGCCAAACCATCTCCTACTAGTTTGGTTCTGTTATCAAGCCAAGTACTAAATACACCAATTTTTTTTGTAGGATAGGCTTCTTTAAAAACCTTAAAAATAGTAGGGTAATTGTAATTCGGATTTTTAATGGCATTGTCTACTACGCCGTGTTTGTTGGTCCAAGTACCCGTAAGTAGCGAGTTGTAGCCTACTGCAGAAATGGTTGGCGACTGTGTTATGCCGCCCTTTTCGCCACCCACATAACAAGGTAAATAGGCGCCTTTGTTTATAATAGCGTCAAAGCCAGGCTTGGTTGCTTTTTCTAATTCGGAAGCAGGAATACCATCTGCGATAATAAATAAAACCTTTTTATTTTGCGCCGCTGCAAATTGCACCAGGCATAAGAGTAATAGAAAAATACGAAACATATGTAATTCTTTATTACACCTAAGATAACGAATCTTCAAGTGAAGTTGAAGCCCATGTATTTTTTTCTACTATCCAGTCCGATGTGTGCTTCGTGATCTGCGATAAAATTTCCCATGCCACATCCATTTGTTCTTTCGTTGGAGCCGTGCTTACATAATTTGGATTTCGAATAACAGAAGCAATGATTTCACCACTCACTAAATAAGCATGATCTTTAAATATTTTTCCTATTACGTGATCTTTTTTCCCAAAAAAGCAATCACCAATGATAATGCCAATTACACTTTGCTTTGTAGCGTCCAAAATCATCATATTCTCGACGTAACCTACGGGAGCACCTTCTTTATTCAATAAAGTATACATAGCGTGTGGTTGGTTATTGTTAAATCCAACCCTGTAAAACTGCAGTTTCTTGTTTAATAAAAGACCTGAGCTATATTATCAAAATGTAAACAAATTGTTACGCCTTTGCGTAAGCGTCAATCATAAATACCGCAGTATCAGCAAAGTCTTTGCCCTTATTCATTTTGTCAAGCGCCGCACGCTCATAAGCAAGCTCTTCGGTTTGGGTGGTTAAAACGCCAAAAATCAGCGGAATAGTTGCCTGTGTAGATAATACCGCCATGCCTTCTGTAACATATTGGCAAACATATTCGTAATGATCCGTATCTCCTTTAATAACGGCACCAATTACAATAATGGCAGTATACTTATTGGTATCCATTAATTTTTTAGAATAACCTACAAGTTCAACAGCACCTGGGCATTGTAGCAGTACAAAAGGTGTTTGGTTAGCATTTAACTGGTTCACACAACCCTGCGTCAATAAATCCGTTATTTCAATATTAAAAGTGGCTTGTACTACTGCAATCATAACTTATAATTTAATGTGGTGTTGTCCAATATGTATTTTAGCATCGATATACGCTTTGTTGTGTGCATTAACAGCCGCACTTATATGATGTGTGGTAAATACAATGCCCGCGGCTTTTACAGCTTCTTCTTTTGCTGGATTATTTGTGATCAGGGTAATAGATGTGTACCCTAGTATTTTTAAAATAGAAATAGCATCATCATAAGTACGCGCATCGAGCGGAAGCCCCAATTCTTCGTTGGCCTCATAGGTATTTAAACCCTGCTCTTGTAAATGATAGGCTTTAATTTTATTAGAGATACCAATCCCTCTACCTTCCTGATTTTTTAAATAAACAACGGCGCCGTTTTTATTATTTGCAATCAGTGAAAGCGACTCGTGTAACTGATCTTGACAATCGCAACGTAAACTTCCAAAAATATCACCAGTAGCACATTCGGAATGAATGCGTACCATCGGAATGATTCCTTCTACTTCATTTGTTTGAAGCACATAATGCTCCACCAAACTAATAGGATTTTTAAAAACCTTGATGGTAAAATTACCAAACTTTGTAGGGAGTTGCGCTTCCGAAATAAGTTCCATGTTATTGTATCTTTTTTCGGTAATCAATTAATTGCTGAATGGTAATAATAGGAAGCTGATGCTGGTTTGCAAATTCAAAAAGACCATCGCGGCGCATCATATTGCCATCCGTATCCATAATCTCACAAATGATGGCAGCTGCTGGTTGATTGGTTAGTAAACACAAATCAACACTCGCTTCTGTATGACCTGGCCTAGTTAAAACGCCCCCTTCTTTGGCAACCACCGGAAATAAATGTCCGGGTTTAATAAAATCGTTAGGTGTACTCGCATCACTAGCAATATGCGCTGCGGTTATAGATCTTTCTTTTGCAGAAATGCCTGTGGTAATGCCAAATGCAGGTGTAGCATCTATGGAATCATGAAACGCCGTACTAAATAGATCCTTTGCATTACTAGGCACTGGATGCAAATCTATTTTTTTCGCAATGTTTTTTGAAATAGCAATGCATACAAGACCACGCGCATGTGTAGCGCAAAAATTTACTTTTTCAGGCGTTGAAAGAGCCGCACTAAAAACAATATCACCCTCATTTTCTCTATGCTCATCATCTACCACAACAAGTAGCCCACCTTTTGTAAAATGAATTAATGCGGTATCGATAGAACTAAACGAATGATTCATACTTATTTGGATAACAACTTTTCGGTGTATTTGGCTAAAATGTCAAATTCAATATTAACCCGGTCTCCTATTTGTAATGCACTCAAATTGGTTTTTTCAAGTGTGATAGGAATAATACACAGTTCTAACAAATTTTGATCTGTTTTGTTGACTGTTAAACTAACACCGTTAATGGTTACAGAACCCTTATACACTGCATATTTTGAAAAAGAAGCATCAAAAGCAATGGTTATAAACCATGCCGTATCAGACACCACAATATTTTGAACAAACGCGGCATCATCTACATGCCCTAATACATAGTGCCCGCCTAAAAAACTAGTAGGTTGTAGTGGAAGTTCAATATTAACCTTGCTTCCCTTTAAGTAATGCTTAATAATTGTTTTTGAAATAGACTCCGTAGATACAAAAAACGACATGGTGTCGTTATTGATTGCTATCACCGATAAACAGGCTCCGTCTACCGCAACACTATCACCCAGTTTAACACGGGCAGTGGTAGAAGCGCTCGTTACCGCAAGGGTCCAGCCCGTTTCCTGCACTTCAATGCTTGAAATAATAGCAGATTCAACAATTCCGGTAAACATGGACTGATTTCTTTAATTTTGAGGTGCAAAGATAAGCGATGACAACATTAGAACACTTAATCGTAGCATTAAGTTTAGCCAAAAAAGCCAAAAGAAAAGATATTAAAGGGAATCCCTTTGTTGGCGCTATTGTTGTAGATGAAAATGGCAGCATTATTGGGTCTGGCTACCACCAAAAATGGGGCGAAAAGCATGCCGAGGTGTTTGCCATAGAAGAAGCGCTCCAATCAGGTAATAGCTTGAGCAACTGCACCCTGTATGTTACCCTCGAACCCTGCTCCCATTTTGGAAAAACACCTCCTTGCACCGATTTAATTATTGCGGCAGGTATTAAAAAAGTAGTGGTAGGTTCTTTGGATCCTAACCCCAATGTAAGCGGCTTTACATTACTACAACAAAAAGGTATTGAGGTTTCACTACTTGAAATACCAGAAGCAACTATTTTAAATAAAATATTTTTTACCAATCAAAAAAGCAACAAACCTTTTGTGCGCCTTAAAATGGCGGCAACACTAGATGGTAAAATTGCCGACTATACAGGCGCTTCTAAATGGATTACCAACGATAGTAGCAGAGCTTATTTACACGCACATATTAGAACAGCGGTAGATGCAGTTATATCCACTGCTAAAACCGTTATCCAAGATCAGGCCACTTTAAATATCAGAATTTCAAATACACCCAGCACCGAACTTAACGCAGTGATTATTGATAGAAATGGTGCTATGCTTGAACCTGCGCAAGCTTCGCATCCAATATTTTACAATAGAGTGGCAACAAAAGTGTTTGTTGTAACGGCGCCAGGGGCAATGGATAAGGGCGTGCAGCTACCTGCACACACAGAAATTATTGAAACACCTTTTGCTGCAAATGGTGAAATAGATTTAGATACATTTGGTAAACAACTACTACAAAAAGGCATGTATAGTGTTCTGATAGAAGCAGGTGCAGTATTTAGTTCTTATGTATTATCTAAAAAATGGGTGAATGAACTTGACTATTTTATAGGAAGTAAATTATTATTAGATGCTAATGCAAAAGCAGGATTAGATATTGCTACGAACACAGCCCTACAAAATGCAGTTCCACTTACCTTATTAGAATCGATGTTTTTTGAAAATGACATGTACCTGCACTACGCGATAGAAGCATTGTAAAAAACACCAACATTTTTTGTTTGTAGTATAGCGTTGTCCAATAAAAGTAACGCAGTGGTGGCCATACAAGTAGTTTCGTAATCTTCGATACTAAAATTATCAAGTACAGCTGCGTTTTTTATCAAATCCATGATAGCCAAACGCCCTTCTAGTAAGCCTTCAGTGGTTTTTACTACACCGGCGTATTTGCTAACAATATTTTGGATTGCTGTTCTATCGATTTTTAAAACAGCGTATTTATTTTGAGCGTCTGCTTGATTATATTGTTGCGGATCAGAAAAATTTGCATGCTTTAATACATTCACAATTTGATCTGCTGCAAATTTAGCAAAGGCTAAACCTTCTAGTAATGAATTAGAGGCAAGCCTATTGGCACCATGAAGCCCCGTATGCGCACATTCGCCAATGGCATATAATTGTGCAACAGTTGATTCACCATATTCGTTTACTGCTATACCACCACAACTATAATGCTGCGTTGGAACAACAGGTATATAATCAGTAGCCATATCAATGCCTGCTAATTCTTTAACACTGGCTTTAATAGAAGGAAAATGCGAATCCAATATTTTCGGGTCTATACCCGTTGCATCTAAATACAAATGAGATGCATTTTCATTTTGCATTTCGCTAACAATTGCGCGCGATACAATATCACGTGGAGCCAACGAACCACGCTTATCATAACGAAGCATAAAATTATCACCTGCATGGTTACGAAGCACTGCTCCAGCGCCTCTTAGAGCTTCGGAAACTAAATAAATACTTGCACTTTTCGAATATAAGCCCGTGGGATGAAACTGAATAAAACTCAAGTCTTGAATACGTGCCCCTAAACTATGTGCTACATAAATGCCATCACCAGTTGCAACATTTGTATTTGTGGTTTGTGCATATAACTGCCCTACTCCACCTGTTGCGAGCACCACAAAATGTGTGGTATAGGTGGTAAAAGTTTTTGTTTTTAAATGAAAAGTATCTACTTCAAATAAATGATCCGAAACTTTTTTTATACCCAATACAAAAACATACTCCTGCAAATAAACAGCTGGTTCTGCCTCTGTATTATTTTGGAGTGTTTGCTGTAACGCCTTACCGGTATAGTCTTTAACATGCCAAATGCGCGCCTGACTATGCCCACCTTCTTGTGCTAGATCAATTTGCTCGTGACTATTACTATCAAAAGGCATACCCATTTTTACAAGTTCCTGCATTAAAGAAGGACCCTGCTCCACCACTTTTCTAACAATAGATTCATTGTTGGTATGGCCACCGGCAATCATGGTATCGGATATATGCGCTTCAAAAGAATCAGCATTTGGTATATTAGATATATCAACAGCTGCAATGCCGCCTTGTGCCCAACTGGTATTGGTATTGGATATATCTGACTTAGCAAATAAAGCGATGCTTAATTTTTTATTAGCACTCGCATCTGTTTTACTGAAACCTATAGCTTCTTGCGCCTTTTTGTAGTAGTGCAAAAAAGATAAGCCAGCCACGCCTGAGCCAATAACAATGGTATCAAAATGTTTGGACTGCATTACGATACCGTTAGCATATTATTTAATGCACGCAACGCACGTTCATGCACCCCTTGTGGAATGGTAATTTCAGGAACCTCGTAATAGAGTGCATTATAAATTTTTTCGAGGCTATTCATTTTCATGTACGGACACTCAGAACATGCACAGCTATTGGATTCTAGGGCGGGTGCTGGAATAATTTTTTTATGCGGCACCGCCTGTTTCATTTTATAGAGTATACCTGCTTCTGTAGCTACAATAAACTCGTTGTGTTCCGATACTGTTACAAATTCAATAAGCGCTTTGGTAGAACCAATAAAAGAAGCTTTATCTAATATACCCGGTAAGCACTCTGGATGCGCAATTAAAACGGCATTTGGATTGTCTATTTGTAACTTTTGTAATTTTTCTTGAGAGATATTCACGTGCACAATACAGGCACCATCCCAAAGCAACAGTTCTCTACCCGTTACTTTTTGAACATATAAACCCAGGTTTTTGTCGGGTGCAAAAATTATTTTTTTATCTTTTGGAATAGCGTTTACCACTTCCACTGCATTTGACGAAGTGCATATATAATCACTCTCTGCTTTAATTTCGGCAGAACAATTAATATAACTTACTACAACAGCATCTGGATGCTCTTTTTTAAATGCCACAAAAGCATCTAATGGCGTTGCGTCAGCTAATGAACATCCCGCATGCAAATCAGGGATTAAAACTTTTGCTGTCGGATTTAATATTTTAGCCGTTTCTGCCATAAAATGCACCCCACAAAAAACAATCATTTTGGTATTGATTTCTTTTGATATTTTGGCAAGCGCATAACTATCTCCAACATAATCTGCAATTTTTTGAATATCTTCTGAAACATAATAATGTGCCAAAATGGTTGCATTTTTTTCTTTTTTGAGTTCTAATATCGCGTCCACTAAATGTACATTTGCTGGCACAGACCTACTCAAATAACCCACTCTATTTACTTCTTGCTCAAATAACATTTATACTATTTTTAATGATATATCTACTGATGTAACATGATGCGTTAATGCACCCACCGAAATACAATCGATGCCCGAAATTAAGTATGGCTTAATGGTGTTTAATGTAATACCCCCCGAAATTTCTAATTTTTTATCTGGCGCCATGCTATTGCGGTAATCGATATACTTCTCTAGTAGTTCAGAGGTATGATTGTCTATTAAAACACGGTTAACAATCTTGTGTTGTATAGCTACTAAAAACTCTTGTTCATTTTGCACTTCTACAATAACAGGCATACTAGAATTTTGTTGACTTCGGTACAGCATACAGTTGTCTAGTGCTTGTAAAATCCCTCCGGCCGCTTTAATATGATTGTCTTTAATTAAGATTTGATCGTCGAGGCCAAATCTATGATTAACGCCCCCACCAATTACCACTGCCCATTTTTCTGGAAGTCTAAAATTAGGCGTTGTTTTGCGGGTATCGTAAATGGCAATATTTGTAGCCTTGGCTAAATCCACAAATTGTTTGGTTACAGTGGCTATGCCACTCATGCGTTGCATAGAGTTTAATAGAATTCTTTCGGCCTTAAGTATGCTAGATAATTTACCAGTTATTTGACCTATACATACCGGAGTCTGTTCAATTATATCACCGTCTTTATAGGTAAAATTAACTTGCAACGCAGGATCTACACATGTACAAATTTCGATAGCGAGTGAAACACCCGCAAGGGTGCAATTTTCTTTAACATAACAGTTTGCCATACCAATGGCACCGTTATTGAAACTAGATAAGGTGGTAACGTCACCATCACCAACATCTTCCTGTAATGCAAGTTTAATAAATGCTTGTATTGCTTCCGGATTATGATAACTACGATCTGTCATTGATTATTTTTGATCCAAAATTTTAATGGTTGCTTTTTCTAAACTAGATAGTATAGAAGATAGTGCAAATGGCGTGCGTTGAAAGTAAAAAACCGTAATTAACTTTCTGGTTGGATCCACCATATAAGCGGTATTAAAAGCACCACCCCAAAAATAACTTCCCACAGATGCCTGATTTAAAATTTGTCCTTTGTTACTTGTTAACCCAACGCCTAAACCAAAATTATTCAGAGAAGGGAAACCTCCAAAAATAAATGTTTTAGTCCCCAACTGATTGGTAGTTAAGGAATCAATTAAATTTTTACTGAGTATTTTTTTGTTTTTGACTGTGCCTCCGTTCAGCAAACAACTCAAAAATTTGGCATAGTCGTGCGTGGTAGAAACAAGTCCTCCAATAGCTGAAAAATAGCTGCTATTTTGTTGTAAAGGATAATTGGCATTAAACACAGCAGGATCAACGGTAGCAAGGGTTGTATCCGAATATTTATAGTAAAGTTCTACTAGCCTTGACGCTTTATTTTTGGGTAAATAAAAATAAGTGTCCTTCATTTGTAAGGGATCAAAAATATTTTTTTGGAGATAGGCTTCTAATGAAAGTCCGGATATTTTTTCGATAAGCGCACCAATGACATTGGTACTCAATCCATAACTGAAACGGTCACCAGGCTGATGCATAAGCGGCATTTGAGCTATTTGCTCCACTTCACTAGCAAGGGTTTTAAAATTGTTATTTAAAGACTTATCGAGGTTAAACTTTTTAAATAATGCAGCATACTTTGGGTATTCGTCGCTAGAACTAATACCGGACTGATGCGTTAGTAAATCTCTTATTGTAATGGGCCTTTGTAAAGCAACAAGCACCATCTGTTCTGGTGTGCCAGTCACCACTTTTTGATCCTTAAAAGCAGGAAAATAGTTTTGAATGGGATCATCTAATTGAATGAGCCCCCTTTCTACTAGTTGCAAACAAGCTACCGATACAATCGCTTTTGTTTGAGAAGCAATTCTAAAAATAGACTGGGTTGTCATGGGTGCATTTTGGGCTAAATTGGCAACACCAAATGCCTTATCATACAAAACCACCCCGTCCTTCATAATTAAACCAACCGCACCTGCCGTATTGTGCTTTTGAATTTGCAATTGAATAATGGAATCGATGGCCCTAAAATCTTGGGCTCGAAGCGAAGAAAAAGAAATGACTATAAAAAGTAAAGCCAGAAACTTAGCAACATTCATTTTAAAGCGTTTGGCGAAAGTAAGGATTAACTCTAAAACAGAATATTAAATTTTATGAGTGGAATGAGTATATTTAGTATTACTAAATTTTTAGAATGAAAAAAATTATATTACTTCTTATAATTATAAAATGTTACACTGCACAAGCACAGCCATTTATCAATGAAATCAAGGTTTTTAGAAAAGCAGATTCCCTTACAACCCCGCCTAAAAATGTAGTTTTACTAGTTGGCAGTTCTAGTTTTACAAAATGGAAAGATGTACAAGATTATTTTCCGGCGCATACCATGCTCAATAGAGGTTTTGGCGGTTCTTCCTTAACTGATTTGATATTTTATGCAAACGATGTGCTACTCAAATACAAACCCAAGCAAATACTCATTTATTGTGGCGAAAATGATATTGCTGGTTCAAGCATTGTAACCGCAGATACTGTTTTTGAAAGGTTTAAAACAGTCTATTCGACCATAAGAAGCAAATTTAAAAAAGTACCTATTGCATTTATATCTATGAAGCCAAGCCCTAGCAGAGAAAAATATGCAGAGGTCATGCAAAAGGGGAATGCACTTATTAAATTATTTATGGAGCAGCAAAAAAGAGCTAGCTATATTGATGTATATAGCAGCATGCTGGATGCAAATGGTAAAGCACTTACACATATTTTTATTTCAGACAAACTACATATGAATGCAGAAGGTTATAAAATATGGCAGGGCGTTATTGCGCCTTATTTGGTAAAGTAAAAGTTTGTACTGTGGCGTTAAAAATGAACAGGCATAAACTTAGAATTCCTACTTAACCTAAGTGCAGGTGTAGGCACTTTAATATAATTGAGTACATGCGCAAGGCTTTGCCAGAAAGGCCTTTTAGGAAGTAGTCCTTTAAAATTAATATCTGGAGCAATATAAAATTCATACCCACCTTTGCCCCAATCGGAGTTGCCACCCGGCGTATTAATATAATAGTTATTTAAAGTTTCATCTACACCAATACCCACCGAAATTCCCAACCACTTGGGCCATTTACTAGCAGGCTTATAACGCTGCGGATTAAACGTAAACCAAAAAGTAGAGTTCATATAATCGTCCTGAAAATTACTTTCCCGCTTTATGTAATCGAAATAATAATTGTGCTTACGGTAATAACTATACTTGACATCAACGGCGCGTAAAAACCTGCTTTTAGATTGAAAATAAGGATAAAAGCTACCCAGCGAACCACTCATCCAATCATACACACTAAAACCCCAGGTTGGCGAATAGCCATCTTTAATTTCAATAAACCCTTGGACAGCTGTACCTAATAGGCCTCCCCAAATCAGTGATTGCGCCTCTGTTTTTCCAGACCATCTAATGCCGCGGGCAAAAATATCACTGGTAATACGGGCACCATAAAAGTGACCCACTTTATCAAGCCCCTTTGCATAAATAGCATCTCTTCCAAAATCAAACGCCTGCGCAATATTTGAACCACCTCCATCAAAGTGAAAACTTTTGCGTGAATCGGCCCACCAAGCATTATGGATATAATGATAACTCCCATAAAGCGCTAAAAGAGATACCCCATTTACAAACGCAAACCTTTTAACATTTAACACGCTATCATTTTTAAAGAAGGGTGTTTTTGTTCTGGAAAGCCCTAAACTATCTCTTAAATCCATTACGCTTGCTTCACTTGCGTTTGAGGTATTAGCAAGTAGAATTAAGACACTAAAAATAACAAATGATAAGCGCATTGAATTTATATTGAACCTCTAAGGTAAAGAATGTTTATTGCCTGCTTGATAGTAACAATAAAATAACTGCAATTTTAAAGTGTTTTTGGTATTAAACAATAGGTTTGTTTAACATACCATTTATATGAAAAAAAATATATGTTTATTTCTGGGCTTGATCGTTTGCCTAGCCAGTATTGGACAAATTCAAACTGTAAATTATTTGTCTGTTCCAGGATATAATGAAATGGCTAAAATTGACCCAAACGGGTATTCAATTTTGCCAAGTGGTCGTTATGTTACCCCTGCTGGAAAAAGTATTCGAATTTCGCATGATCCTTTTGGTCTAGCCATTTCACCAGATCAAAAAGTAGCTATCACCATGCATGAAAATGCTATTACAATTATTGACTTAGCTACCCTACATCAAAAAAGGATTCCTGAATATTATAATAAAAAAGAAAGTCCATTATTAAAAGGATCATTTTTAGGCGTTGCTTTTGATACGCACAAAAGTATAGTTTATTTAAGTGGAGGAGACGAGGGATCCGTTGTTGTATATGATTACATTTCAAGAAAGAAAATTGATTCTATTTATTTAGACGGTGTTTTTAATGGAAAAAAATACGAAGGAAGTTTTACAAGTGATTTACTATACTATGCGCCAAAAAACGAATTGCTCATTTTAGATAGAGGTAATTTTAGATTGGTACGTTATAGCTTAGATAGCAAAAAGATAACCGCTTCCATTCCTACCGGAAGACAACCTTTTGGCCTAGCCTTATCACCGGATCAAAAAACGGTATTAATAGCAAATGTTGGTATGTATGCATACCCTATTGTGGAAGGAACCACCAAAGAAAATATCAAAACACAATACGTTAATTGGCACCCATATGGTAACAATACCAAAGAATCTATTGAAGGCACTGAAATTGATGGCAAAAAAATTCCTGGATTAGGCAGTCCCAATGCACCGGAATCCATGAGTGTATTTTGTATAGATCTAACAACAAACAAAACGTTTGCAAAACTAAAAACAGGCATGTTAGTTGGCGAACTAGTTGAAGACGCAGAAGTAATTGGCGGCGCAAGTCCAAACTCAATTGTTGTGAGCAGTAAATACGCCTATGTTACAAACGCAACAAATGACAACATTGCCGTTATAGACTATAAAAAAGGACGTATCTTAAAACACATTCCTATAAAAGTAGATCAACGTATTGATAAATTGAGAGGACTCGTTCCTTTTGGTATTGATCTTTCAAAAGACGAAAAATACCTATTTGTAGCACTTCTCGGATTTAATGCTGTGGCTAAAATTGAAATTGCTACCGAAAAAACATTGGGCCTTATTCCAACCGGCTGGGGAACAACAAGGGTAAAATTAGCAGGTAATGATTCTACATTGTATGTAACATCTTGCAGAGGACTTGGTGCTGGACCTAATGGTGGCAAAAACTTTACAATTCCAGTTCAAGGAAGTTATGTAGGTGATATCCAATTAGGTACTTTTCAAAAAATTGAAAACCCGAGTCAACAACAATTACAAACCTATACCCAACAAGTTATTGCCAATACATTTATCACTAAATCTGAAATAGATAGCCTACCCTTACCTATTTTGCCAGGAAGTAAAACAAGCCCAATCAAACATATTGTATTTATAACAAAAGAAAATAGAACATTTGATGAAGTATTTGGCCAAATGAATACAGTAAGAGGAGATAATTCGATTGCTAGATTCGGACTAGACGTACATGTTTTTGGCAAAAACGATTATGTAAAAAATGTAAACGTAACGCCCAACCATCATAAAATTGCAAAACAGTTTGCGTTAAGCGATAATTTTTATTGCGATAGTGACGCCTCTATTCATGGACACCACTGGATGATGGGCGTTATTCCAAACGAATGGGTCGAAACCAATTCTAGTACCGCAAAAACAGCAGACTATTTTTCTACTGCGCCTGGAAGAAGATTTCCTGGCTCGACCGGTAGTATGGACCCAGAAGATTATGCTGAAATTGGAGGTTTATGGGAAGCCTTAGATAGAAAAAAAATCAGCTATTATAATTTTGGTCAGGCCAACGAAACAGCCCATGTTAGAGAAGATTGGAATGATACGGCAACGGGCGCTGCCCATATTGTTATGGTACCTATGCAAAAAGGTGTATGGGAAAAAACATCTCATAATTTTGCCGGCTACAACACCAATATTCCAGATCAATTTAGGGCCAAACAATTTGAAGAAGAATTTACTAAAAAATGGCTTACTGGAAAAGATACCCTGCCTCAATTAATTACAGTGATGCTGCCCAACGACCACACTGCAGGACCTAGACCAGAAGATGGCTACCCATATAGTGCCTCTTATGTTGCAGACAATGATTTGGCATTAGGAAGAACACTTCATTTTTTAAGTCGTACACCCTATTGGAAAGACATGCTCGTGATTGTTACCGAAGACGATCCACAAGGTGGCGTCGATCATATTGATGCCCATAGAAGTATTTTACTCATGGCAGGGCCCTATGTAAAAAAGAATTACGTGTCTAAAACCCATGCAAATTTTGGTTCTATTTTAAAAGTAATGTATAACATTTTAGGGGTGCCATATGTAAATCAATATGATATAACAGCTTCCTTATTAAGCGATTTTTTCACTAACAAGCCAGATTTTACACCTTATCATTTTGAATTTCCTAGCCAAGAAGTTTTTGATTGGGATAAATCCATGAAAAAGTACAATCAAATGATCGATTGGAGAAAAATTAAGCAAGGCCCAAAAATGGATAATGAAAACGAGCAAAGAACGGAGCATTATAAAACCTCTGGAACTATTATTCAGAAATAAACAATACATTTATTTGCTATCCGACAATAATTATGATTAGGTGTATTCTATTTTTATTGCTACTAATATCAACTGGCATAACTGCACAAAGTATTGATACTTCATACACAACATTAGATTCCGTAATTGTTGAGAGTAGAAATATTAAGATTTCTGAATTCGCTAATCCATTTATTGTTAGCTCCATTTCTGCTAAACAAATACAGCTAAATGGAGCAAGAACAACACCTGAAGCATTAATGGGTGTAAGCGGTGTTTTTCTGCAAAAAACCAACCATGGTGGTGGCTCTGCTTTTATTAGAGGATTAACAGGCAATCAAACGCTACTTGTCATTGATGGAATAAGACTTAATAACGCTACGTATAGGTACGGCCCCAACCAATACTTAAACACCATTGATATGTTTACCCTTAAAAAAATAGACATATTAAAAGGAATTGGCGCAATAGAATACGGTTCAGATGCCATGGGAGGGGTTATTCAATTGGAAACCAAACAAAACACATTCGAAAATTTAGGAAAATTATATGTTAGCAATACGAGCAAATTTGTTACGCATCAAATGGAAAGTACCAATAGGACTGAACTCCAATTTGCCCAAAAGAAATGGGATTTTATAGGGGGCATAAGTTTTAAAAATTATGGCGATATATGGGGAGGAGAAAGTG
>CAJBRT010000117.1 GCA_903958045.1 uncultured Bacteroidota bacterium
AGTACTGTCATACGTACCACAGAACTTATATTTTTTAGGTTGACCTACGACACTAAACGTAAGTGGCTGATTTTAAATAAGATAGGAGTTATACAAATAGTGTAGCCGCAAGTGCTAAACTTTCTGGCTTACCCACATCAAGGAGTGCCTCGCCGGTATGATCATATGCCAGAATAGTATGTGCAGCACAGAGGTCTAGATACACGTCCACCATAGAAAATTTTCCTTCACGCTGCATGAGCGAAAGTAATTTGGTGTCAATAACTTGAATACCGCTAAAAGCTTTTGCCTGCATGTGACCTGTAGAATCATCCGTTAAATGAGCGGGCTTATACTCACCGGTGTTTTGATTTTTCCACCCACATAATTTACCCGTTTCATCAAACAAGAAATACCTACTGCTCTCCCTGATAGAAACAGCGAGCGTAGCAAGTGCTCCTGTTTTTGTATGCTGCGCAACAAGTGCATCTAAATCTAAATTGGTTAGTATATCTGCATTGATCAATAAAAACGAATCTTCATTTGCAAAATACCAAGCTGCTTTTTTTAAACCCCCGCCCGTTTCTAATACGGCGTCTGTTTCGTCAGAAATGGTAACGGTTGAACCCCATCCTTTATTGGTGGTAACTGCCTCTATAATTTGATCTGCAAAATGATGCACATTAACAAGCACTTCGGTGATACCTATTTTTTGTAAGTATTCGATATTACGCTGCAATAACGACTTGCCATTAACCATGGCCAGAGCCTTGGGATGCTTATCTGTAAAGGGTTTTAACCTTGTACCAAGTCCTGCCGCTAGTATCATCGCCTTCATAAAAATTATTTTACCCAGTTGGCTTTATTGGTATGAGAAAGTTGTGTTTTTATCTTGTATTTATTACGGAGATGTCTTGCTGTTTGCTCTGCAGCATATACACTACGGTGCTGGCCGCCCGTGCATCCAAAATTGATTTGTAAATTTTGAAAGCCTCGTTTTAAATAATCCTCTACCGTAATATCAATTAAGTCCCAAACACTATTTAAAAACTCATTCATTTTTGTACGCTGTTCTAAAAAATCTTGCACTGGTTTATCGAGGCCTGATAGCTTTTTATAATCATCAAAACGACCTGGATTTAATATGCCGCGCATATCAAACATAAAGCCACCGCCATTTTCAGAATCATCTACCGGGAATCCTTTTTTGTAACTAAAACTATTCACAGAAACAATGAGTGGTGTAGCTTCACTTGCTTGCGGTGGTTCAAAACGGGCAATCATTTCATCAGACATCACAATTTTTAATACTCGGTCAAACTCTGGCGTAACAATACCCACGCGTTTATTTTCAATAAAGAATTGAAGGTTGCGCATAGCAAGTGGAATGCTTGCTAAAAAGTGCGCCTTGCGTTCAAACAAACCTCTAAATCCATACGCCCCCATTACTTGCAAGAGCCTGATTAATACATATCCATTGTACTGACTTTCAAACGTGATACGGTCAAGGGGTTGTTGTAGTAAACCATCCACCTGATCCATATAATAAGAAAGCAATTCATCTTTCCACTGTTCACTTAATTCTGCTTTCGCTTGCCATAACAATGAAGCCACATCATATTGCAAAGCGCCTTTCATACCACCCTGAAAATCGATGAACTGCACCTCATTTTGATTGACAATAATATTTCTACTCTGAAAATCACGGAACATAAAATACTTATGCTGCGTATGGGTGAGATAGGTACTCAATGCTTCAAAATCTTCAAGCATGGCCTGCTTGTCGTAAGGGAGTTGAAGCGTATCTAAAAAGTAATATTTGAAATACAATAAATCACTCAAAATAGCCTGCTTACCAAACTCTTTTGCAGTGATACACCAGTTATAATTAAATCCCTGGTCCCCTTTAATTTGCATGCGCGCAAGTGCCGCTAAACTTTTTTGAAAAAGCGCATATACATTTTGCGAATGCCCTTCTTTTTCAATTTGATTGAGTAACGACTCGGTTCCTAAATCTTCTTGGATATAAATGGTATCATCACTATTTACGGCAAGCACTTCTGGTACTGGAAGACCCGCTGTTTTAAAATGCTTACTAAAATGTATAAATGTTTGTGTCTCTTTTTGATTGAGGTTGTAGGTAGCGATATAGGTTTTACTTCCTTCGTATATTCTAAAATATATACGGTCACTCCCACTTTGTGGTAATTTTTCTACCCTATTAGCAGTAGTGCCTCTGATGGAGGTAAATAAAGTTTCTATTCCGTTGATCACTGACTCCATAGGGAAATTGATTTACAACGAAAATAGAACTTAGTATGCAAACCCCAAATTTGCTTATAAAGTTTGTAGCCCAAAAACGCTTACTTGTTTTCCCTTGTCCAGTGCGTGCTCTTTGCGAATGAGTGTAACGGTGCTGAGTTCAAAAAATGGTTGTGCTACTTTATTTACATACTGCGCTGCCAACTGTTCAAAAGCTGCGGGCGGTAGTGGTGAAGTGAGTGCAAGTAAAGGTTGCTGTATGAGTTTAGAAGGGGCACACCCATAACTTTTTAAATACTGATCCAGCACTTGTAAACTTGCGGCTAGCTGTGCAAAAGGTTGTTGGTTGGCAATACGCATAAAAATACGCCTAGATGGGAGGGCTCCAAAACCATCGGTTACTACACTAAAACTTTTTTGCTGGCTAATAATACGGTGCATCCACTTGAGCAAGGTAGCTTCCATATGCTCGGTGGTATGAAACTGGGCTAGTTCAATAACCGGCTTATCGGTAAAACCAAGGGTGCGTGCCCAATTTGTAAAATGCGCATCGGGGTAGGCCACCAACTGATACACCCCAGTGGTGGTAAGTGTTTGACCTGCAAAAACAGTGCGTGCGCTCATATGAATGTCCATAACTTTTTTATTTTGGTAACTATTTTAGCATAAATTTACTAAATATTTTAGCTAAAACAAAACTTTTTTACTTTTATGGATAGTCAAATGTGGCAGGGGGCTGCCTATAAAGGCTCCAAAAATTTTACCCAACAAGACGTTTCTACCGCCAATGCCACTGGTTTTGGGGCAGCCACCGACGATTATATGGAAAGAGGTATTGACCTCAACGAGCAGCTTATTAAAAACAAGCCCGCTACCTTCTTTTTTAGAATGAACAGCCACGCCATGACCGGTGCCGGCATTTACCCCGGCGATATTTTAATTGTAGACCGGAGCATCAGAGCCAGCAACCAAAAAATTGTAGTCGCTATTTTAAATGGTGAACTATTCATTCGGCGCTACACCGATAATGGTATTAAAAAACTACTCTCTGCCGAAAATAAAAAATGTGCCGACATCGAAATTGATCCACTCGCCTCCTTTGCAGTATGGGGTGTGGTGGTGTATTGCATTCACGCTACTTTATAATATTAGACATGATTGGCATTGTAGATTGCAATAGTTTTTATTGCTCCTGTGAGCGTTTGTTTAAGCCAGATTTACTACACAAACCGGTGGTGGTGTTAAGCAATAATGATGGCTGTATTATTTCAAGAAGTGATGAGGCAAAAGCAGTAGGCATAGAAATGGGTAGCCCTTTTTTTATGCAAAAAAAGAATTTAGAAAAAAATGGCGTTGCTACTTTTTCTTCTAACTATCATTTGTACGGCGATTTAAGTTGGCGTGTCATGGAAACGCTAAGAACCATGCTACCAGAGGGTTGTGTAGAAGTATACTCGGTAGACGAATCCTTTATAGACCTCGCGCATATTGAACCGGCCGCCCTACAATCTTTTACCGTTTCACTTAAAACGATTATTGAGCAGTGGACCGGCATTAGTGTTTCGATTGGTGTTGCACCTACTAAAGCACTGAGTAAAGTAGCCAACAAACTGGCTAAAAAAAACAAACAAATAACAGGCTGCGTATTAATTTTAAATACCGACAAAAAAATAACACAAGCCCTACAAAAAACACCCATTGGTGATGTGTGGGGTATTGGTTATCAGTACGCAAAAAAATTAAGTTGCTACGGCATTAACACCGCTTACGATTTAACACTGCGCACCGAAAATTGGGCGCACCAAGAATTGGGTGGCGTAGTAGGTGCGCGTTTGTTTAGAGAACTGAAAGGATTTCCCTGTATCGATATGCAATCAGAAAGAGTGACCAAACACATGATTGCTACCACGCGCATGTTTGGAAACCCCGTTACCACGCTTCATGAATTGGAAGAAGCGGTGGCCACCTATATGGCAAGGGCCGCAGAAAAACTCCGTAGACAACATGCCGCGGCGCGCGGCATTACCGTATTAATTGTGCCCAAACAAGAAGTAAAAGGCAGTTATTACCGGCATGGGCCTACCAAAACCGCTAGCATCCGCTTGCCGCTTGCCTCGGCGCTTACCAACGAACTCGTCAAACCTGCCCTGGAACTAGTAAGAAGCTTGTTTGAAGCAGGCAAAACCTATAAAAAAGCAGGGGTTATTTTAAGTGATATCGTACCCGAATCGGTGATACAGGGAAATTTATTTGTAGCAGTGCCTACTAGTAGTGAAAAACTAGCCAAAGGGCGTGCCCTCATGGAAGCAGTAGACAATATCAATTTTTCGATGCGGGGTGATATTTTAAAATTTGCAGCTAGCGGCACTACCCGCAACTGGAAAATGCGACAAGAAATGCGGAGTCCCCGCTATACTACCCGCTGGGAGGAACTTCCCCTACTCAAATAAGTGCTAGAAAGCCCTGTGCATAAGCATCTAAGAAGTATTTTAAAATTTACACGAATAAATTGCGGCGGTACCTTAAATTTGCACAATTTGTAAATAATGACCCACCCTACCCTCAACTCCAACGAATCCATACCCTCAGGTAAGAAAAAAGTAATTGTACTTGGTAGCGGCCCCAATAGAATTGGCCAAGGTATCGAGTTTGATTATTGTTGTGTACATGGCTTAATTGCTATTAAAGAAAGTGGTTACGAAGCCATCATGGTGAACTGTAACCCAGAAACTGTTTCTACCGATTTTGATATGGCCGACAAATTATATTTCGAGCCAGTATTTTGGGAGCATTTATGGGACATCATTGAACTCGAACAGCCGTATGGTATCATTGTTCAATTAGGAGGTCAAACAGCACTTAAATTAGCCAAGCGTTTACACGAAAAAGGCATTCGCATTATTGGTACTTCATTTGAGAGCCTAGACATGGCCGAAGACCGTGGACGTTTTAGCGATCTATTAAAAGAATTAGAAATTCCATATCCATCGTATGGCACGGCGCATACTGCAGACGAAGCCATTGAAGTAGCCAACAAAGTTGGGTATCCTGTACTTGTAAGACCTAGTTATGTTATTGGTGGACAGCGCATGCGTATTGTAATCAATGACGAAGAAGTAGAAAAAGCGGTGATCAGTTTATTAAAACATATTCCGGGCAATACTATTTTAATTGACCATTTCTTAGACCGTTGTCAAGAAGCAGAAGTGGACGCCATTTTTGATGGAGAAACCTTTCACATCATGGGTGTGATGGAACATATCGAACCAGCAGGTATTCATAGTGGAGATAGTAACGCAGTATTACCAGCGTTTAACTTAACGCCTATGATTGTAGAAAAAATGGAATTCTACAGTGAAAAAATTGCGCGCGCATTAAATATCAGAGGTCTTATTAATATTCAGTTCGCTATAAAAAATGGTCAAGTATTTGTGATTGAAGCAAACCCAAGAGCTTCTAGAACAACACCATTTATTGCAAAAGCCTATCAAATTCCGTACTTAAATATTGCCACCAAAGTAATGCTAGGTGCCAACAAACTCACTGATTTCACCATGGTTAAAAAACTAGACGGGTATGCAATTAAAGAGCCTGTATTTAGTTTTGATAAATTCCCTGGGGTGAACAAAGAGTTAGGACCAGAAATGAAAAGTACCGGAGAAGCGATTCGTTTTATCAAAGATTTACACGATCCTTATTTCCGCACGCTATACAAAGAGCGTAGCATGAACTTATCTAGATAAGTAAGGCGTAAATACGGGGAACCTTCTACCAACATACATTGTAGTATATGCAGGCGCTATGATAGTGTATAGGTTTGCTTGTGTCCATAACCACACCCCCTTTTTGGCATCAAGCACCTTTTACTAGACTGCTTTTTCCGCTCGTAACCGGAATTACTACTTGCTATTATTTGTTGCATGGCATTTTCACAAATGCGCATATAGTTATCGCCTTGTATACAGCTGTGGGCGTTTCCATTACCGGACTTTTAATTACCACGCAGCTATCCAGTTTTAAACAATACCGCTACCGGTTTATACAAGGCATACTTTTGCAAATTGTATTTGCGAGCCTTGGAATAGCTGTTATGCAAAACACTTTACAGGCACGTGATCAGGAAACAGCATTACTAGCAGCGCGTAAAGATGGCAGCGTCTATGTTATGCGGCTAACAGAACCGCTGCAACTAAAAAATAAAACATACAAGACAGTTGCTATTATAGAAAGCATTGGCTCTACACAACATGAAATAAAAACTCACATAAAAATAATAGTACACGTCGCGGTAGATAGTAGTAGCGCTAGTATTCCACTTTTAACAGCTGGTAGTTATATCGCCACTACTATGCGGCCAACCCTTGTTCCGGATACGCATAACCCAGGCGGTTTTCATTATAAAGTATGGTTATTTAGAAATGAAATTACACATCAACTCTATGTAGCAAAAGGAAGTTGGACTTTACTACCCAGCAAAAAAAGTAATCAATATTTACAGGCACTGCAACAAAAAATTAGGAGCCGTCTTCAACAAAATATTACGGGCAAACAAGAAAAAGCAGTGGCTGCTGCACTTTTAATTGGCTACAAACAAGACATCGATTCCGATTTAATGAAAGCGTATAGCAATACCGGCGTCATACATGTTATAGCCATTAGTGGCTTACACCTGGGCTTAATTTATGGTTTACTGCTTAGCATTTTTAGTTGGATGCCTGATTCAACAATAAAAAAATGGACCGCGCCGCCCATCATGCTACTAGTGCTGTGGGGCTTTGCACTCCTAACAGGCGCCGGCCCTTCTATTGTTAGAGCGGCCGTTATGTTTTCATTTATCATTATAGCAAGTATTGTAAAACAAAATTCTAGTATACTAAATGCACTTGCCGCTTCTGCCTTTTTTTTACTCCTACTACATCCTTTTTATTTCTGGGATATTGGATTTCAACTCTCCTATGCAGCCGTACTTAGCATTGTCTTGTATCAAAAAAATATTTTTGATACCCTCTATTTCAAATATAAATGGATACAAGCCTGCTGGCAGTTAAATGCCCTTACAGTAAGTGCGCAAATACTCACCCTACCACTTGTTGTGTATCATTTCCATCAGTTTCCCAATTATTTTTTGTTCAGCAATTTTATAGTGGTACCACTGTCAAGTATTATTTTATATGGCTGTTTACTCATACTCCCATTTGGAACCGTTGCCTTTATTGGCAAGGCTTTGTCGGTAGTAACGAGCCTGCTCATCACTAGCATGAACTGGATCATCCAAAAAATGAATGCATTACCCTATGCCACTACTAGCCATTTAGAAATAAACACAGTTCAAGTAGTTCTATTTTTTATCATCATCATTTGTTTCACGCTGTTTATACAAAGCCAAAAAAACAAATGGTGTTATGCAGGTTTATTAGCGGTATTACTTGGCTGTAGCATCCAAAGTGTTAAGCAAATACAGAGAGCCGGGCAAACAACCCTAACGGTATGGTTTGTTCCCAGAACAACAAAAATCACCATTCGGTATGGGCTACAAAAAGAGACGATGTTGCCTATTGGCAATAGCGCTTTTATTATTGGAGAAACCCGGTTTTTATCCATTGGTCAAATGCCAGCGACAAAAAATAGTCCTTTCGCAGCACCAAAAGTGGATATCCTTTTAATTAGCAATCTGCCAACGTCACCTATACGCCTACTAGCAAAGCAGTTTAAGGGCTCACTCTATGTATTTGACAGCAGTATTCCTTTGTGGAAAATGGAGTCGTGGAAAAAAGAGGCAGAGGGCCTACATTTGCGGCATCATTTTGTTTCACAACAAGGGGCTTTTGTCCACCAATCAAGCAATGGAAAAGAAAATTAAATCGGCACTCATTTCTGTCTTTTATAAAGATGGTTTAGAGCCTTTAGCACGTCAATTAGTCGCTCAAAACGTAACCATCTATTCGACGGGTGGCACTCAAAAATTTTTAGAAGATTTGGGGATCACTTGTGTTGCAGTAGAAAGCCTAACCACCTACCCTTCTATTTTAGGCGGTCGTGTTAAAACCTTACATCCAGCTATTTTTGGTGGCATTTTAGGGCGCAGGTACGAGCCGCAAGACCTCGTTGAAATGGAGCAGTACCATATTCCTGAAATTGACTTGGTGATTGTTGATTTATATCCATTTGAAGAAACACTAGCAACCACCACGGAGGAAAAAGCCATTATCGAAAAAATTGATATTGGTGGGCCTTCTATGATTAGAGCTGCTGCCAAAAACTTTAGAGACTTGGTGGTCATTGCTGCAAAACAAGATTATGCAGTACTTGAAACCATGCTTGCTGCTCAAGCAGGAACCACTTCACTAGAACAAAGAAAAGCCTTTGCTGCAAAAGCTTTTGAGGTAGTGATGCATTACGATATTGCCATTAGCCATTACTTTAATCCAGCCCCTACACAAATATTACGTTACGGCGAAAACCCACACCAGGGGGCTACATTTACAGGTCGTTTAGAAGAACTCTTTACCCAACTTAATGGCAAAGAATTGTCTTACAATAATTTAGTAGACGTAGACGCAGCCGTACAACTCATTGGAGAATTTAATGAAACAACTTTTGCGATTATCAAGCATACCAATGTTTGTGGTATTGCCGCAAGAAGCAACGTTAAAGATGCTTGGGACGCAGCACTCGGTGGCGATGCAGAAAGTGCTTTTGGTGGCGTACTAGTTACCAATAACACCATCGACGCTGCAACTGCCAATGCGATCAATGAGATATTTTTTGAAGTACTCATTGCACCAAACTATGAAGCAGCTGCACTTGATATTTTAAAGAGTAAAAAGAATAGAATTTTATTACAACTCACTGGCAATACCACTGTTTTAAAAACACCAAGTAAATCATTACTAAATGGAGTTCTAGAACAAAGCCCAGACACAGGTAATTATAGCACATGGGATGAAGTAGGTGGCAGAACCACCACCGACAACGAAAAAGAAAATTTAATTTTCGCTAACCTCGTTTGTAAACATTTAAAGAGCAATGCCATTGCACTTGTAAAAAATAAACAATTGGTAGGTAAAGGATGTGGTCAAACCAGTCGCATTGATGCACTAAGACACGCGATCGAAAAAGCACATCAATTTAATTTTGATTTACATGGTGCCGTGCTTGCATCAGATGCCTTTTTCCCTTTTAACGATTGCGTGCAAATTGCACAGGAGGCAGGTATACAGGCATTTATTCAACCAGGCGGATCGGTAAGGGATAAAGATAGTATCGAATACTGCGTAGAACATAAGCTAGCCATGGTCATGACTGGCCTTCGTCATTTTAGACACTAATACTCAACAGGTAGCATGACAACCAAACAAAAAGCATACATAGGTCTTGGGCTCACCAGTATTATTTGGGGCACTACCTGGGTGGCGAGTAAGTATGGTATCAAACAAGGCATTTTTGCCTTTGAGTTGTCGGCCATTAGAAATGGACTGGGCGGCTTAGCATTAATTGTATTTTTTTTATTGAAGGGACAAAAACTACCCACCTTTAAAGAATTCAAATGGTTACTAGGGATGTCTATTTTGCTGTTTGTAATTGCCAATGGTTTTTCTACCTATGCATTAAATGAAATCCCAAGCGGACTTGCAGCACTTATTGCCGCTTTATATCCATTAAGTGTTGTGATCATTGAAAAACTAAAATACAACAACACAAAAATAACAACACTGACTTTTCAAGGCATGTTATTAGGTATCATAGGCATTGGAATTGTATTTTATGAAAACCTTGCGGTACACAACTCGGTAGGTTACTTTGTAGGTGTTGTGGTTTCTGTAATTGCAATGTTAAGCTGGAGCTTGGGTACCATTTTTATTGCTCGAAATAAAATGGGCATGAACCCCTACTATGCAACGGGTTGGCAAATGTTTTTAAGCTGCTTTTTTTTAGGGGCCGTTGCACTGGCTTCCGGTAAAGCCACTCCACTTCAAGAAATAACAATGACTATTTGGATGGTGATTGCTTATTTAATTGTGGCAAGTTCCATTATTGCTTTTGCAGCATTTATTTATACCATGAAATATTTGCCGCCAGCCATTGCATCATTATACGCGTATATCAATCCAATTATAGCTACGATTGTAGGTGCTTATATTGTCAATGAAAAATTGAGCCTACCTATTTTTGTGGGTTCATTTGTAACACTTACTGGGGTATACCTTGTAAACAAATCGATGAAGGCACAACGTAAGCAAATTACACCGGTTACGGACGTTGACGGGATGTAGTTTTTTCCTTCCACATTTCATTGAAGGTTTTTGGCGTAAAGTCTAGTTCGGAGCGGTGTACCGCCCAACCCTTAAATACTTTATTCACTACCCAGTTTTTCATTTTACCATTACCCATATTCATCATGGGTCTATTTAAACTCGCTACCATCCAAGCTTTCCAGGCAACACGCTCTGCGAGTGTGCTAGTGCCCTGTGTTACCGCTTCATGACGATTATCGAGTAAGAGTTCGTGTAAATTAATACGCATTGGACAAACCTCTGTGCAATTGCCACACAAAGAAGATGCATTACTCAGGTGTTTGTATTCATCTACACCACTTAAGTACGGTGTAATCACTTTACCAATTGGTCCACTGTACGTTGTTTCGTAAGAGTGGCCGCCAATATTTTTATAGACCGGACACGCATTTAAACAAGCACCACATCTAATGCAATAGAGCGCTTCGCGCGCGGTAGGATTCGCAAGTAAATTAGTACGACCATTATCGAGTAGAATCACAAACATTTCTTCCGGACCATCAGACTCACCCGCTTGCTTAGGGCCCGTTAAAATAGAATTGTATACGGTTACTTTTTGACCCGTACCATAGGTAGCCAACAGTGGCCAAAACAAAGGAAGATCATGAACAGAAGGAATCATTTTTTCGATACCTACAACAGCAATATGTGTTTTAGGCCACGCACAGCTTAAACGGCCGTTGCCTTCATTTTCAGTAATTGCGATGCCCCCAATATCGGCAATTAAAAAATTAGCGCCCGTTACACCCACTTCTGCCTCTGTATATTTTTCGCGTAATTTAATACGCGCCACTTGTGTTAATTCTTCGGGGGTTAAATCCGGTTTTGTACCCAGCTTATTTGCAAATAATTTAGCAACATCTTCTTTGCTTTTATGCATTGCAGGTGTTACAATATGATACGGCGGTTCGCCATCTAATTGCTGAATGTATTCACCTAAATCTGTTTCTACACTTTCAATGCCACTCGCTTCCAAGAAATCATTTAAATGAATTTCTTCGGTAACCATGCTCTTACTTTTTACAAGGGTTTTGCAATTTCTTTCTTTGCAAATTTTCCCAATTGCCTCTAATGCTTCTGCGGTATCATTGGCCCAAATAACAGTAGCGCCTCTTGCCGTAATTTTTTGCTCAAATTCAATCAGGTAGGTATCCAAATGTTCAATGGCTTCCCACTTAATATTTTTTGCGCGCTCCCTTGTAATATTTACATCGGTAAATTGAGATTTACCAATCGGTACTACTGCATTGTATTTAGAAATATTGAAATTAATTTTTCTGCGATGTTCTAAATCGGCAGCTTTAATGGTACTCTTGGCTATAAATGATGCAGCTGTTTCAGACATGCTTATTTTTTTTGACTTTTTTGATGAAGGGCCGTTGCTTCTAATGCTTCGTAAAATTCGGTTCCGTATTTACGAATTAATGATTCTTTTAAAAATTGATACACCGGTACTTTTAATTTTTTTCCGAGGCTACAAGCTGCACTACACAGATCTTCACGAGGTTCATAATTTACGTATTCCATATCCGGATCGCGCTTGCTCTTTTTTGTTTTCACTGGAAACAAATGGCAGCTGAGTGGCTTTTTCCAATCTAATTTACCATCGTTATACGCCTGCTCAATACCACATAAAATCGTGCCCGTTTTATCTTTAATACCGTATGCGCAAATACCGCCATTAATGGTTGGTGTTACCCATCCAAACTCGCGGTCGTATAAGTATTTGCCCTGCTTTTCTACCTCTTTAATCCCCTCAGCCGTCATATAAGGTTTGATGTCTTCGTAATGGGCATTTAATTTTTCCAGTTCCCATTTTTCCATGGGTGCACCCGCGTCACCATCTTCACAGCATCCGCCTTTGCATTTGCTTAAATCGCATACAAACTGCTCCTCTAAGAGCTCATCGGAAACTAATTTGTTGTCTATGATTATCATGGTTATGCGAATATAATTAGTTTTTCCACCTAAAAGTGTTTACCAAATGCTTCAAATCCGATTTAATAAAGTCATTGACAACTTGCAAAGAATCGGCATTGGGTGTGGCGTCAAAATATAGGGCGCCCCTTAAAAAATGCTTGGTAGAGTCCGTTAAAAAAAACTGATTTGACGTAGCCGCGTCGCCACCTACTGTAAAAAACATCCCGCTCACCCCATTTGAGGTATTTACCAGTGAGTCATCGATAGAGTAGGCTTTTGCGGACTGCTTACTCGTCATAAAAAATGAATGCTTTACCAAAGAGTCAAATTTATATTTTCCAATTTCTTTGTAACTCACATAAATACGTCCATTAAACTCCGGAAAATCTACATTGATCCACCACTCATTTTCGGTGGCTTCCCCAAAAAAAGTAGAGTCTTTTACCACTTTGGCATACACAGGATACTCAAATGCATACGGATACCCTGGCTCATCAAACAATTGGTATTTTTTTTCAGGAAAATTAATTTTATAAAATCCAGTGGGCTTAGGGGTATACACGCTGTTGCATGCCATAAAAAATAAAGCAGCAAAACCAAAAAATAAAACAGATGACTTGATTTGCCTTAGCATGAAACAAAAATTAAATGGGGTACTGACGCTTAATGGAAACCTTGATTTTTTGAAGTCTATTTTTAGCCACTTCTAATACCGTAAATTCAAAATCGCCAGAAGTTAAAATGGCCGCTGTTTTAGGAAAATCGCCTGCTAGTTCTAGCACCAGACCCGCTAATGAATCACTCTCTCCTTTTACCGCATCAAATGTTTCGGTGGGAAGGTCCATCACTTTACACAAATCCTGAATCATCACACGGCCTTCAAAAATATAATTGTTATCATCAATTTTTTTATAGTCACTATCTTCTTCGTCAAATTCGTCTTTAATCTCTCCAATAATTTCTTCCAAAATATCTTCGAGGGTAACAATACCACTGGTACCTCCAAATTCATCTACTACTACTGCAAAGTGAATTCTTTTGGATTGGAACTCTTTTAATAAGTCTTCGATGGGTTTTTGCTCATGCACAAAATAAGGTGCCCTTAAAAGGTTGTGCCAGTTGTAAGTAGCGCTTTCATCCAAATGAGGCACCATGTCTTTGGTATGAATTATGCCAATGACTTCATCTAAATCTTCTTTGTATACTGGAATTCTAGAATAGTTCACCTCGCGCACAAAAGCGATCAATTGATCAAAGCTAATTTCCCTATCCACCCCACTCACATCCATGCGGGTTTTCATGATTTGCTTGACTGTGATATTTCTGAACTTAACAATGCTCTTTAAAATATTTTTTTCGTTTTCAGAAGCGGTTTCGTTGGTAGTTAAATCAATGGCATGGTCCAGCTCTTCGAGACTATATGCACTCGCCGATTTATTTGCCAGCTTTCTTTCAATAATATCTGAATATTTCACAAGTGGTTTGCTAAGCCCCATAACTAAGTATGAAATCCCATAAACAATGCCACCAAAATCTTTTGCAAATCGAACATTGTTTTGTGTGGCTAAAACCTTTGGCATGATTTCCCCAAAGAGTACGAGTAAAAAAGTAACCGCAATAACTTTAATTACAAATTCCACCCATACTGCATTGAACTGTTCAAAATTGAACATATTATCGATGAGTAAATTTGAAATGATAATGATAGAGATATTGATAAAGCTATTGGCAATTAAAAGAGAGGCTAATAATATTTTAGGCTGCTCAATGAGGTCTACGATTCTTTTATAAGCAGATTGCTGTTTGGACTTTAAAATATTAATGTCTTTAAAGGTCAAAGAAAAGAAAGCAACTTCGGCGCCCGATAGCACAAAAGATAAAAACAAGAGTACAACCAAAATGAGTACCAAAACAGTAGTACCCTGGGGTTGAATAGCGCCTAAAAAAGATTGCGCAAAAAATAATCCCATTCCCAAATGATCGTCCAAAGTGAGCGTAAATTTAGTACCCTACAAAAATACCAATAATTCAGTTACATCGCACACTGACAAACCCTGGCAAAAGCAGGTTTACCATACAAATGCTTCGTTAAAATACTGATTGATAAGTTTGGGAAAAGGAAGCGCCTTTAGTTTGGATATTTTCTGCCATGTACCAGAGGTAATTGTAGCTGGTTTTTTTGTCAAGGCTACGCGTATAAACTGGGCCGTAATAATTTGATGGGTAAGTTGTTGTTTTATTTCGGATGAGCGGTCACGTAATGTAATAGAACCTACCCCTAATTGTTCCTTTAAAAACCTCTGTGTACTCACCTCATTCCACAACATTTTTTTTCCAGCATCTAACAAATAAAATTCAAATAAACCCTGCCAGATATCTTTGTGCTTTCTCTCACTAACCCAAATTTCATCTTTTACCTGCAACAAAAAATAATACAATCGACGCTCTTTTTTGATGAGCTGTTTTTCTTTTATGGGAAGTTGATTAACCTGCGCAGTAGCATGCGCAACACAGGTTTTTTGAAGTGGACAAGTATTACAACTAGGCGCCATAGGTTTGCATACGGTGGCTCCAAAGTCCATGATAGCTTGATTGTAAAGGCCTGCGCGTTTTTTATCGAGCAGCGCCGCTGCGCGCGTTTCAAATATTTTTTTACCCGCAGAAGAATCTGTTGGAACATCAATGCCTTCGTAGCGAGCAATCACCCTAAACACATTTCCATCGAGTACAGCATGTGGTGCATTGAATGCAAATGATGCAATAGCAGCAGCTGTGTAAGGACCCACTCCCTTTAATGTTAAGAGTGTTTCGTAATCATTTGGAAAAATACCCTTGTAATTTGTTGCAATGACTTTTGCCGTTGCTAATAAATTTCTGCAACGGTTATAGTAACCCAGTCCTTCCCATAATTTAAACACCGTTTGTTCTTTTGCTTTTGCCAAATCAAAAACGGTTGGGTAGGCCTGAATGAATGTATTGTAATAAGCAAGTCCTTGTTCTACACGCGTTTGTTGTAGAATTATTTCGGATAACCAAATTTTATAAGGGTCCTTTTCGCCTTTCCAAGGCATAACTCTGGTATTTGTGTGGGTATGCCAATGAAGGAGGGTGGTGGTAAAATTTGATTTCATCTATTAAGAATGGGCAAAATCAGGCTTTTGAAGGCTAAAAAAACCTGTTTTTTGGTATAAAGTTAATTTTTAGGGTGTATTTAGCCATTTTTAGTTGGTAAAACGTATAAAAAAATTTAATTTTCTGTTAAATACGTGATTTTTTAGCTTATTTTTAAAAACATATACTCTAAATTAATTTTGATACAATGAGAAAATCAGATCTCATCAACCAGATTTCAGACAAAACAGGTATTCCAAAAGTGGACGTACTCGTTACGCTTGAAACCATGTTTAAAGAGGTTAAAGAAAGTCTCTCCAACGGCCAAAACATATATATACGTGGCTTTGGGAGCTTTATTACCAAAAAACGTGCAGCAAAAATTGGTAGAAATATCAAAAAAAATATAGCTGTGGAAATTCCTGAACATTATATTCCTGCCTTCAAACCAGCAAAAGAATTTGTTACAGAAGTTAAAAGCAAGCTCAAGTAAAGCTAACTTCGCGTCCTAATTCTTTTCGAAAGTGAAAAAACAGCAATTACTCCTTATTGGCGGAGCCATACTCCTATTTTCCATTTTATTGTATTTGGGGTCTACCGTAGCGCCTAAAAAACCGGCAGTAGCGGCAAATGGTGAACATAATGCTGACAATCAACACATTGAGTTTAAAGACCTACTCGTAAAAGCAAAAGAAAAAATCAGTACAGAGCAGGCTTTACGCCTAAATAGCCTCGAAAATAGCGTGGTTAGAGGGGATGTTAAAGACCAAAAAATACACGTTTACCACCAGCTAGCCAGGTTCTGGTCCGACTCCGCAAAGCTGTTTGAACCCTATGCTTGGTACAACGGAGAAGCAGCTAAATTGGAAAATTCTGAAAAAAGCCTCACCTTTGCCGCCCAACTGTATATAGACAACCTAGTTACGGAAGGTGACCCAGCCATGCAACACTGGTTGGCAGAACAAGCAAAAGATCTTTTAGAGAAAGCTTTAGTTATCAATCCAAACAACGATTCTAGTAAAATTGGTTTGGGTGCTTGCTACATATTTGGAAACATTTCCAACAATCCAATGGAGGGTATTTTACCCATCAGAAACATTGTTCAAAAAAATCCAAACAACCTATATGCTCAAATGATTTTGGCATTGGGTGGTAAAAAAAGTGGGCAGTTAGATAAAGCCATTGAGCGCTTCTTACTAATTGTAAATAAAGATCCAGAAAACCTGGAAGCCATATTTCATTTAGCAGAATGTTACGAGATGCATAATGACAAACCTAACGCAGTAAAGTGGTATACACTTGCAGCTAAAAAAGTTAAAGTGCCCGAAGCAAAAGAAGCAATCGCTAAGAGAATTGCGGAATTGAAAAAATAAATTATTATTAACAAATAAAATTACTCCCTGTATGCCTTGTGGTAAGAAGAGAAAGCGTCATAAAATTGCGACACACAAACGTAAGAAACGCCTAAGAAAGAATCGTCACAAAAAGAAGAACAAGTAATTGTTTATTCTTTACTGACTTATACAAACACGCCCTATCTAAACAGTAGGGCGTGTTTAACACTTATCTGTATCTAGCCCCTAATTTCCTTTTCTGCAACTTTTCCTATTTCCTTCCTTAATAGGGCTCTGATTGTTAAGATATGGTTGTATACACATGCCGCCCAAAGGGCAGGTGATTTTGTATTTAAAAGTTGCTCATTTTGAACAAAGAATTGATTATAAACGCTACGCCCACGGGTGTAGAAATTGCTTTGCTAGAAGACAAAAAACTAGTGGAGTTACACAACGAAAAAACCGATGCAAATTTTGCAGTGGGTGATCTTTACCTC
>CAJBRT010000118.1 GCA_903958045.1 uncultured Bacteroidota bacterium
GACTGAAAGGTCAACTGAACTCGCTTCGCCATGAATCGTTGTAAAAACAACTTTGTTCCTTTTTAAGAACTTAATTGGATTAATTGCTTTAAAATCGGTATGCTTGGCATCCTTGTCGATCTTAAGGGGTTCTTTTTTTGCATAAGTTTTAGTTATGTTCGCCGTACTCTTCAACCCATATCGATTCTTAAACACCTCGGAAGAAACGTCATTATTGATATCTTTAATGATTTCAAGTTTGTTTGATCAATTATGTGAGGTGATCACAAAGTTGATTAAAAAGTGAGGTGATCAATTATGAAAAACATTATCTCTTAAAAAATTCAGAGATACAGTCGCATCAATTTACATGTATATTTTAATACCCTCATTGCTGAAAATGCAATAAGCCTGAACAATGAAAAATTACAAAGTCTTTGTAGCTACTTACATATCAGTGCAGAGCGCTTACTCAATACATACGATAAAATAAACACGTATTATACACTTCAAAAAGCGGTCCAATTAAATGAAATCCCAGAAGAAGGCGCATCAGATCCGCATCATATTGTGGATATAATAAAAAGTGTCCTGCACAAATTTGATCGCGTCAAAGACCTTGATTATACAGAGCCCAAACCGGCCTTATTTTTTTCTAAACTCATTCATACGGCGGCTAAAGAACTAATAGAAAATGCCTGCAAATTTTCGGAAAAAGGAACCCCTATTTGTATTCGTATTTTTGAAGATACAACAGGAAGAGGTATTCGTATCAGTAATCATACCATGCATACTACTGCGGCTGCACTCAATAAATACCGGCTATTTGAACAACACCATAGAGAAGTGGCAGAGCAACAGGGGCTTGGTATTGGTCTAGCCATTACTAAGTTAATTGCAAGCATCCACAAGGGAAGTATTGAATTTAATGAAGTTGAAAAAGAAAGCGCTGTTCGAGAAATAAGTGCTGAATTGTATTTACCTAATCCGTAACACCACATGCTTTATTTTTTTTCTTTTCCAAGTGTACGTAATGTGCACTTTTTGATCTTTTGTTTGAATAAGATAAGGATAAGAAAATTCAGCACCTGTTTCATCTTCCAATGCTAGTAAGGGCTCCCAATTTTTTCCATCCTTTGAGATAGCCACATTAAGAGGCGATCTACTTGGCGCACTGCAATTATTGTATACTAGTAAATGCCTACCATCTTGTAAAGTAATGGCATCAATACTTGAATTGTTATTGATTAAGCCCGTTTGCTGTAAGGGCGCCCAGGTTTTACCATTATCATAACTCCAGGTTTCATTAACCGTTCCGTTTTGACTTCGTGTGAGCGCTTGTAAAACACCCTTACTGTGGTTTAACACAGCTGGCTGAATACCCGTAATTGGACTCGCGTCATTAAGGTCTGGTCCCTTCGACCAAGACCTACCATTATTTGTCGTGTATTCGAAATGAACTTTCCACCCAGTTTTTTCTGTGCTTGATGGGCAAATGAGCGTATCACCTACTACATAGGGTTGATTTCTAATGGGTCCTAATATACCATCGGGCAGCTTTTCTGGCGCGCTCCAAGTAACACCATAATTGCTTGATCTTTTCATCCAACCGGTCCAGCCCTGTACATACGGACCTATTTTATAAAATAACAAGAGCTCCTGGTTGGGTGCTAAAAATAAAACGGGGTTGTAGCAGGCATATCTGGTGCTGTCATTTATAAAACCATCTGCTAAAATAAATGGAGCAGACCATTTATTATTGACCAGCCAGCTTGCATAAATATTTACTTCTTTATCACCTTCAAATTTACCGCCAAACCAAGCCGCCAACATTCCTTTGGGTGTTTCAACTATGGTGGATGCATGACAGGATGCAAAAGAAGCCGTATCATAAATGAACTGACTAGACCTGACTACTTGCCCATTTCCAAAATATGAAATAGCAATAAATCCAATACAAAGTAGATTTTTAAGCATATGCGATTTGCGAAACCAGGTTATTTACCAATACAAAATTTAGAAAAAATATAATCCAGTTGATCGTTATTGGTAATCTCACCAGTTATGAGTCCTAAATAATGGAGGCACTGTCTTATATCGAGAGCGAGTAAATCTCCAGTAATTTTTTGATGTAGGCCAGTATTCACATCTTCTAGTGCTTCACTTAATTTAACAAGGGCTTCGTGGTGTCTAGCATTGGTAACCACCGTAGATTCGGTTTGCAAATCACCACCAACTGCTTTTGTTACGAGTGCATTTTTGAGTGTACCTATCGCCGTTTTATTTTTAGCTGCAATACAAACAATGCTTTCCATGCTTGCAAGTGCAGCAAGTGCAGCAGCATCAATGCTATCTATTTTATTAGCAACAAGCACATGCTTAATACCCGTGTCTGTTAGTTCTTTTGCTACTACTTCAATATCTTGTAAACTTGTTGTTTGTGCATCAAAAAGATATACTACTAAATCGGCGGCGTTCATTTTTTCGAGACTCTTAGCAACGCCTAACTGTTCAATCACATCATCGGTTTGCGTACGAATACCTGCTGTGTCAATAAGTCTAAAAAGTACACCATCAATATTGATGACTTCTTCGATGGTATCACGTGTGGTACCTGCTATATCACTAACAATCGCTCTATTTTCGTTTAAGAGCGCATTGAGTAAAGTTGATTTTCCTGCGTTTGGTTTTCCAATAATTGCTACTTGCACACCGTTTTTAATCACATTGCCTAGTGCAAAAGAATCTACGAGTTGCTTTGTGGCCCCTTGCAAATTAGATACTAAATTATGCAGTGCAGAACGGTCGGCAAAAGCCACATCTTCCTCAGAAAAATCAAGTTCTAATTCTATGAGTGCCGAAAATGTAATCAGCTGTTCGCGCAGTGCTGCTAGATCGGTAGAGAATCCACCACGCATGGTATGAATAGCAGCACGCTTACTTGCTTCGGAATTACTGGCAATTAAATCTGCTACAGACTCTGCCTGCGCTAAATCTAGTTTGCCATTTAAAAACGCGCGCTGCGTAAACTCGCCAGCTTTCGCAAGCCTTGCACCGCGCGCGGTAATGGCTGCAATGATTTGTGATTGTATAAATCCAGAACCGTGACAACTAATTTCAATAACGTCTTCGCCGGTGTAGGATTTGGGCCCTTTAAATAAAGAGAGTACCACTTCGTCGAGTACTTTGCCTTGGTCTTTTAACATGCCAACTACAATCGTATGCGAAGCTTGTTCCAATAAATTTTTTGAAGGAAATAAATCATGGAGAATAGAAAAAGCTTGTGGGCCACTTACCCTTATAACGCCAATAGCACCCATGCCAGGAGGTGTAGCAAGCGCTACTACTGTGTCGTTCCAATCCATTACATGACTTGCCACTTGCTTAAAATTTTATCAAAAGTACAGGAATTGAAATGAAAACAAAAAGCCACCGAAATTCGGTGGCTTTTTATAGATACAATTGTATCAAATTATTCTTCAGAAACCATGAATGTAATTGATTGTCTGTGACGATAAATTACGTTTCGACCGTTTTGAACGGCTGGCTTCCATGATGGTCCTTTTTTAATTACACGAACCGCTTCTTCTTTGGTTCCGTAACCAGGATCGTTTTCTGCTTGTACTTCAGAGATACCGCCGTTTTTGTCAACGATAAATGATACAATGACAGTGTATTTTCCTGGAGGTGCTCCATTGTCAACTGGTAAGTCACGATTTAGGTTACGCTCTAGGTATTTAGCCCAAGCAGGAAGTCCACCAGGGAATTCTGCGGGAATTTGTACCACGGTAAATACCTTATCGTAATCTTCTTCTTTTGGCGCTTCTACCGTTCCAGTACCTTTTTCTACTGGAGGTGCAACGATACCGTCATCCTTAGCACCTTCTTGGTTAATCGTACCAATTTTAGTGTCTTCCAATTTTTCAACCTCTTTGATTTCATCTTCAGGCTTTACTTCTTCATCCTTCACAATTTTTGGAGGGGTGAATTTTGCCATTTCGATTTTTGGAGGCTCTTGTTTTGGTGGCGGCGGCGGTGGCGGTGGTTCAGGCTTTTTTTCTTCTTTTACATTTTCCAAATTAACGTCTTCAACAATAATTTGAGATTTGCTTTTAGAAGAAGAATTAGCAACAATAGAACCAACGAACAAAAGAAGGCATATGGCAAAAGTACCAGCTAAGGCAATTTTGACACGCTTTTCGTAGGTGCGTCTTAAATCATAAGCACCGTACGCTTTATTTTTACCCTCAAATATAATATCGAGGATATCCGCTGTTAATATTTTGTTTACGTCCATGATCGGTTCTTCTTTAATGGTTAGTTTGCTGGTGCAGCGTTTGCAACAGATATTTTAACGAGCTCTTCTTCTTGCTTGCTGATATCAACTAATGCATAACGCTTTAACACGTTGATGGTCATTTCGTCTAAGATATCAACCACGTTTTTATACGTGCTTTCAGAAGATGCTTTTAACACCACTACCAAATCTTTTTCGGGTGTGCGGCTTTTTTTATCAAGCAACACTTCACGAATTCCAGAAAAGTTAGAAGACTTAAAGTTAGAAGCTGTGTTATCGAGCTGACCTTCGTAGTAAAAAACAGTATTGTCTTTTCCTAATAAAAGTGTGATAACACCTGATTCTTTCGCTTTATTTTGTTCTTCTGGCTTATCTGCATCCTTTGGCAACATGAGTTTCAGCGCAGTTGGCTGGCTCATGGTTGTGGTGAAAATAAAAAATGTAATGAGTAGAAAACCCAGGTCAACCATGGGTGTTAGGTCTACACGGGTAGATAGCTTCTTCCCTTTTTTGACCCCGGGGCCCTTTTTATGACCCCCGCCACTCGATGTATCCATTTCTGCCATGATAATAGCATTTAATTTTCGTGAATGATATATTGTCTATTCGTCTCTCTTCTCTCCCGCCATTGTCAGTTTCCATAATTCAGAGCCGGTTGGAACACTTTCTGGATTGGTTACCATTTGGAACTTCTGTTCGTCGTTCTTTTTGAAAGCATCAATCACCGCTTTGAATGCAGGGAACTTTGAAGCATTATCGCCTTTTACTAAAAGATTCATTTTCTTACCTAAATACGCATCTTTGATAACACGTACCCAAGTATTTAATTGATTGTCTGTAGAATCTTTTACTGGAATACCTGGTAACAGGTCTCCTTTGCGTTTATCTTCGGGGATTTGAAGGAATGAAGCAAGGCCACTAAATGGTGCACCATAAAATCCAGCTTTTTTAAACGCATTTACGTCTACGCCAAGATTCATGGTAGTATTTAGTGTATTAGCCACTACCTCTTTAATTTGTTCATTATCCATCGTAAGAAAAACTTTTCCGTCTTTGTCGATCGTAATCATAACAACGTCTTTGTCTGGTGCCACTTTTGCTGCTACCGAACTTGGAGTGGTAACTGCAATGGCTTCTGCAGGTTTAAACTTTGTTGTTAAGATAAAGAACGACAATAGAAGGAACGCCACATCACACATAGCCGTCATGTCTATGTTGGTGCTCTTACGTGGTAATTTGGCTCTTCCCATTGTTAATTAATTTAGTAGGTTCTCAGATTAAGATTCAAAACTTGTTGGATTACATAATAGTTGATACAACTATTTGTAGTTCGCAGCAAAGCTTTGTGTTAATGTGAAACCAGACTCATCAATACCGTAAGTAACCGCATCGATACGCGTTGTAAATACGTTGTACATGATGATCGCTACCGCAGAGGTACCGATACCTAATGCTGTATTGTAAAGGGCCTCAGAGATACCTTGTGATAATTCACGTGCAGCTTCTCCACCACCTTCGTCACCTAATTTAGAGAATGAACGGATCATACCCATTACCGTACCTAATAGACCTAATAAGGTTGCTACTGATGCGATAGTTGATAAGAATACTAAATTCTTTTCTAACATAGGAAGTTCAAGCGCAGTTGCTTCTTCTACTTCTTTTTGAATATTTAATACTTTTTGATCTGTTGTAAGTTCAGTATTAGAAATCATTTCTTTGTATTTCTTAAGACCAGCTTTCATTACATTACCCACAGAACCTTGTTGCTTGTCACACTCAGCTAAGGCTTTATCAACCTCTTTGTTTGCTAAATGAAATTGTACTTTACGCACAAACTCTGCAATATTTCCAGTACCAGATGCTTTGTTAACAGTTAATAATCTTTCAATTACGAAAGTTAATACAGTTAATAAACAACCAATAAGGATAGGTACAATGATACCACCTTCATACATTTTTGTAAAAGTTCCTTTTGGTCCTTGGTGGTTAGGCCAGAACCAATGGCTAGCATCAGGATCAGGCGTTGTGAAGTTAGAAGCGCTTCCTAATAATACGCGCCAAATAAGGTAACCGCCAATAATACAAGCAATTGGAGCGATTGTTGCAACTAAGTTACTGCTCTTTTTAGTTTGTGCAGTTGCATTACTTTTTGCAGCTGTTGCAGTTGGTTTTGTAAGATCCATGATTCGATAGATTTTTTGTTTTTTAAATAATTAAAACCGATTTAAAAATTTGTCCCTACAATGCTAATTAAAATATTGTTTTAAACATAAAACTTATTCAAATAAACCCTTAGGGGCTTACAAATTAGTTAATTTATTGAAATAGCCAAATTTGGTTGCCAAAAAATAACATTACGCGTAAAGATTAAAAGCTAAGGGACTCATTATAAGAGCCTTAATGCTAAGAAATCCACATTTTTTCACCGATTTTTTTGATTTTTTTTACCATTTATCCAAGTTACCCTAAAAAATAAAGGACTGAATTATTGTGAGCCCTATCTTTAAAGCATTATTCAACAACTAAATCGACCAATGAAAAACTATTTTATCGCGGCGGCGCTCCTAGTTACAACAATGGGTACCGCGCAACAAAGAGACTCCACGCAAGCACCTGGTGCTAGGGCTGGCATGCCAAGCATGGCTGGCATGGCTGGTATGGGTGGTGCGCGTCAAGCTCCAAAAGCATTTAAAGATGTGATTACGTCAAAAGCCGTGTCACAAAAGGGTTTATTTACCGTACACAAAGTAGAAGACAAATACTACTTTGAAATTCCTAATAGCCTAATGGGCCGTGAAATACTTGCGGTTACCCGTTACGTTAAAGTACCAGCAGTAGGTGGTGGACGTGGTGTGTATGGTGGTGAAATTGCCAACCAACAAACTATGGCCTTCGAAAAAGGACCTAACAGTAACATCTTTTTACGTGGTATTGCACTTATTAGTAATGCAAACCCAACAGATGATATCTACAAGGCTGTTACCAACTCTAATTTAAACGCGATTGCAGCTGCTTTTCCTATTGCTGCTTTCTCAAAAGATAGTTCTGGCGTTGTCATTGACGTTACAGATTACTTTAAAGGTGACAACCCTTTGGTAAGTGTAAGTTCTCAAGTAAAACGTTCATTAAGTTTAACGCAGATTTCTTCTGATAGATCTTATATCGACAAGATTTCTAGTTACCCAATCAATACTGAAATCAGAACTGTAAAAACGTTTGGTTCTTCGGCAGCAGGTGGTGGATTTGGTGGCCCAAGCCCTACTCCAACAGCGTCTATTCCAACAGCAAATGGCAACAATGCAATCACTATTGAATTAAACACTTCTCTTTTACTACTTCCTGCAAAGCCAATGGCAGCAAGGATTGCAGACAAGCGTGTTGGATTCTTTACAGATGATTATGTTGTGTTTGGCGACAACCAACAAAAAGTAGAGAATAAAGAATTTGCAGTTCGTTGGAGATTAGAACCAAAAGATGCTGATGTAGAAAAATGGAAAAAAGGTGAACTAGTTGAACCTAAAAAACAAATCATTTATTACATCGATCCTGCAACTCCAAAGCAGTGGCGCAAGCACCTTATTTTAGGTATCAACGACTGGCAGAAAGCGTTTGAACAAGCTGGTTTCAAAAATGCAATTGTAGGTAAAGAGTGGCCAGAAAATGATACCACTATGAGCCTAGAAGATGCGCGTTATTCTGTAGTGCGTTATTTTGCTTCTGAAACAGAAAACGCATACGGTCCTAACGTGCACGATCCGCGCAGTGGTGAAATTTTAGAAAGCCATATTGGCTGGTACCACAACGTTATGAAACTTGTACACGATTGGTACATGATTCAAACAGCAGCGGTAGATCCACGTGCACGCAGCATGAAATATGATGATGATTTAATGGGTGATTTAATTCGTTTTGTGTCTTCACACGAAGTAGGTCATACCCTTGGATTAAGGCATAACATGGGAAGCAGTAGCAAAACCCCAGTAGAAAAATTACGTGATAAAACATGGGTAGAAGCAAACGGTCATACCGCTTCTATTATGGACTATGCTCGTTTTAACTATGTAGCACAACCAGAAGATAATATCTCTAAGGCAGGCTTATACCCACGCATTGGCGACTATGATCATTGGGCTATTCGTTGGGGCTATGGTTATATCGCTGGTAACACAGAAGAAGAAACCAAATTAGCGAGCAACAAATTGATCACTGAAACATTAAAAGCAAATCCTCGTGCTTGGTTTGGTACTTACGAAGGTGGCAACACACAAGACCCTCGTAGCCAATCTGAAGACCTAAGTGATAACGCTGTTAAAGCAAGTGACTACGGTATCAAAAACTTACAACGTTTACTTACTAAATTACCTGAATACACCAAAGAAGAAGGTGATTTAAACGAAAACGTAGCTACTATTTATGGTCAGTTATTAGGACAATTTAGAAGATATGTAGGACATGTTAGCCGTAACGTTGGTGGTGTATATGAAACCTTCCAAACTTCTGAAAGTGGTGTAGCTGTTTATGAGCCAACACCTAAGCAACATCAAAAAGATGCATTAGGATTTTTAAATAGACAATTATTCCAAACACCAACTTGGTTGATTGACAAAAGAATCTGGGATAAAATTAACGTTCCAGGCTCTTCAGATCCAATTGCAAGTGCACAGGAAAGTGCTTTATCAGGTATGTTAAGCACAGACCGTTTACACCGTATGCAAGCGAACGTAGAACGTTTTGGTGCAGACAAAGTATATGCTGCTACTGAAATGATGAACGATTTACAAAACGATTTATTTAGCGAATTGAAGTCTGGCAAAGCGGTTGATATGTACCGTAGAATGCTACAAAAGAGCTATGTAGATAAATTAGATGCAATCATCAACCCTAAAGCAAGTGCAGGTGGTATCACCATTAGCTTTGGTGGCGGCGGCGGCGGTAACAATCCTTACGGATCTGGTTACAATAGCCGTAGTGATGTAAACAGCATTGCACGCGCTCAATTAACTGCTTTAAAAGGTATTGTAAACGCAGCAGCAGCTTCTAACCCAGACAAAATGACAAAAATGCATTTAGCAGATTTAGCGCAAACCATTAAGTTAGCATTAGATCCTAAATAATTTTTGTGAAATATGTAGATCCAAATTTTTAAGATTGTTGTAAGAAATATTCGAGAAAATTTTCTCAAAAATTTTGAGATTAAAAAAACCCGAGGGCTTCGCCCTCGGGTTTTTTTGTATTTTTTTGTCCATTTTTTTTCGTGCACACATTTTTGCGCAGATTTTATTTTATAGTTCGGTTGCATTCATTTAAATTGTGTCAAACCCTACAACCATGCTGCAACCTTGGCGTACAGGAACGGTTATCAAAATCGAAGATGCGTCTGAAACAACCAGGCGTTTTTGGATACAAATTCCAGAGCTGGACGTTTTTGATTTTAAGCCAGGCCAGTTTGTAACACTTGATTTACCCATCCACGAAAAAACCAACAAGCGCTGGCGCAGTTACTCGATTGCTTCTGCACCTGATGGCACCAATATTATTGAACTGGTAATTGTCTTATTAGAAGGCGGCCTTGGTACCACCTATTTGTTCAATGAAATAAAAGTAGGTCGCTGCCTAACGTTAAGAGGTCCTGTGGGCGTGTTTACACTACCTGAAACACTAGATAAAGACCTTTATTTAATTTGTACGGGAACGGGCGTTGCGCCTTTTAGATCCATGGTTCATTATATTCATCAGCAAAAAATAGCGCACAAAAATATTCACCTTGTATTTGGTTGTCGTAAACGAAGCGACAATTTGTACGGCCAGGAATTAAAAGCACTGGAAAGTCTAGAAAATAATTTTTATTACCACCCCGTTTTTTCTAGAGAAGAAACAACGCCAGAAGGAGGCTACAGTGGTTATGTACACGCCGTGTATGAAAAATTAATGGCAGCTAAAAATCCATCGCAGTTTTATTTGTGCGGCTGGAAAAACATGATTGACGAAGCCAAGGAGCGCATACTAGCAGCAGGCTACGACAAAAAAGACATCCATTTAGAGATATATGGTTAAGCAATAGCTCCCAACACAATCTCTTTTACCTTACTAATATGCACACGCTCTTGCGTCATGGCATCGCGGTAACGAATGGTAACGGTTTGATCTTCTTTTGTTTGATGATCAATGGTTACGCAAAACGGCGTACCAATCGCATCTTGTCTGCGGTAACGCTTTCCAATCGCATCTTTTTCTTCGTAAAAACATTTGAATTGACCTTTACAGCTATCCATCAGTTCACGAGCAATTTCTGGAAGACCATCTTTTTTAACAAGCGGTAAAATAGCAAGTTTAACAGGTGCAATTTTTGCAGGAATATGAAGCACCACGCGTTCGTCGGTACTGCCATCTTCTTTGGTAATTTTTTCTTCTTCGTAGGCGTTACTTAAAACGGCTAAAAACATACGATCAAGCCCAATAGAGGTTTCAATAACGTACGGAATGTAATTGCCATAAGGCTTTCCTGTTGCTTCATCGATGTCGTTGTCAAAATATTGTTGCTTCTTTTTGCTAAACTCTTGGTGTCTAGTCAAATCAAAATCGGTACGGGAATGTATGCCTTCTAATTCTTTAAATCCAAATGGAAATTCAAACTCGATATCGAGTGCAGCATCTGCATAGTGTGCAAGTTTTACGTGGTCATGAAAACGGTATTTGCTAGCGGGCATGCCTAACTCGGTGTGCCAAAGTAAACGCGCTTCTTTCCAGTAGTCATACCATTTTTTTTGCGTGCCAGGACGTACAAAAAACTGCATTTCCATCTGTTCAAACTCACGCATTCTAAATATAAATTGACGCGCTACAATTTCATTTCTGAAGGCCTTTCCGGTTTGTGCAATACCAAACGGCACTTTCATGCGCGCTGTTTTTTGCACGTTCAAAAAGTTTACAAAAATACCTTGTGCGGTTTCGGGTCTTAAATAAATAGTATTGGCATCTTCGGCCACAGAGCCTAACTGCGTATCAAACATCAAATTAAACTGTCTAATAGCGGTCCAATTAGACGTGCCACTAACTGTACAAGTAATTTTCTGATCTACGAGTAATTGCTGCAAAGCCTCAAAATTATCTGACCCTAGCAGTTCCTCCATTTTGGCAATGAGCGCATCCGCTTCTGCCACAGCGCCGGCGGCGCGTAAACTATCGGCTTTGGCTTCAATCAAATGATCTACCCGGTAACGCTTTTGAGAATCTTTATTGTCAATTAAAGGGTCACTAAAACTATCCACGTGACCGCTTGCTTTCCAAGTGGTAGGGTGCATAAAAATCGCAGCATCAATACCCACAATGTTTTCATGCATTTGGGTCATACTATGCCACCAATAATCCCTAATATTTTTTTTGAGTTCAGACCCATAAGGACCGTAATCGTATACAGCACTCAAACCATCATAAATTTCACTACTAGGAAACACAAATCCATACTCTTTGGCATGCGATATAATGGCCTGAAAATTATTTTCTTGTGGGGTTAACGCGGGCTTACTCATAACATGGCAAAAATAAGCCATTCTCCCTAAAAAAGGCGTTTTCGCCCCTTTATCCATTTTTTTTCTCCGCCTCAAAGAAATCCAATAGCTTTATCGGGATAAATTAAAATACAATGAATAAAAAGAAGCTGATGATGTGGATGCTCACTTTTGTGGCACCCTTACTGGTTTTTGCACAGCAAACAACCCTTTACCCAAATGATTATTTAACACCCGAGTTTCATGCTGGCCGCAGAGCTGCATTCAAAGAAAAACTCTCTAAAAATGGAGTAGGTATTTTCTTTGCATCCCAAGTGCGTGTAAGAAACAACGATGTAGATTTTCAATATTCGCAAAGTAAAAACTTTTACTACTTTACCGGACTCGAAGAACCTAATGCAGTTTTGTTGTTGTTCAAGCAACCTGTAACGATATTAGATAAAACGGGTACCGAATTTATTTTTGTGCAAAACCGTGATCCGCAAAGAGAATTGTGGACTGGAAAAATATTAGGAGCAGAAGGCGTGCAAGAAAAATATAAAATTGCCAACGTTTTCACCAACGATAAATTTACTGCAAGCACAATCAATTTTTCAAGCATCGATTCTGTATTTACAGCGTATAAAAACGAAGATATTTTTTACACCTATAAAAGAAGTGTTGACCCTTTAACCAGAATGGCAAATATTGTTGACAGCGCGATTGCTGCTTCTAACAAGCCTGTTGCTGGGCGTAGTTTACAAGGCATTTTATCGGGCTTAAGAGGTATCAAGCAACCGGAAGAAATTGCACTTATTAGTAAAGCTGCTGCTATGAGTTGCGAAGGTCATAACGACGTTATGCGCGCTGTAAAGCCAGGTATGACAGAATACCAAGCACAAGCAATTATGGAATACCATTTCAAGAAAAATGGTTCTGAATATCCAGGCTATCCAAGCATTGTGGGTGCTGCCGAAAACGCTTGCGTACTGCACTATGTAACCAATCTTAAATTAATGAATGATGGCGATTTACTATTAAGCGACTGCGCTGCAGAATACCATGGTTATACCGCAGACGTTACAAGAACGGTACCTGCTAATGGTAAGTTTTCGCCAGAACAAAAAATTATTTATGAACTGGTATTAAAAGCACAAGATGCGGGTATTGCTGCATGTAAGCCTGGTGCTCCTTTTGCAGCGGTAGATGCAGCTGCAAGAGCCGTTGTAAACAAAGGCCTGGTTGAACTTGGGATTGTTAAAACAGAAGCAGAAGCACGTAAATATTTTCCACACGGAACGTCACACCATTTAGGTTTAGACGTGCATGACATGGGGCCTCGCACATTAGATCCAGGGGTGGTATTAACCGTTGAGCCAGGTATTTATATTCCACCAGGAAGCAACTGCGATAAAAAATGGTGGAGCATTGGTGTAAGAATTGAAGATGATATTTTAATTACCCCAACAGGTAATCAAAACCTATCGGCTTCTTCTCCAAGAACCGTTGCTGACATTGAAAAAATGGCCAAACAAAAAAGTATTTTTGAGAGCAAATAATTTTTGAGGTTATTCAAATTTAAAAGGCGCGCTTGATTCAAGCGCGCCTTTTTTTTATCAAACATATTATTACGTTGACTGTTCTATCCGTGTTGGAGATTATTTTAATTTCTCGTTGTTGATATGTCTTGTCGCATCCCTCGTATTTTTCTTTTCAAAGTTTTTTTCAAGTGCTTTTGTAAGGTCCACACCGGTTTGATTGGCGAGGCAAATAAGCACCCACAACACATCGGCCATTTCATCTGCAATGTCTTTATCAGACTCTCCGGCTTTAAATGATTGTTCACCGTATTTACGCACCAGTATCCTACTCAGCTCCCCCACTTCTTCCATGAGTATACCCATATTGGTAAGCTCATTAAAATACCTGACACCAACGGTTTGAATCCAGGTATCTACGTCTTGTTGTGCTTTTTCAATAGTCATTATTCTTTGTTTTTAGAGTCGATGGTTATGGTAATGGGTCCGTTATTAATAAGGCTCACTTTCATATCTGCACCAAAAATGCCTGTTTGTACCGCTTTGCCTAAATCATTACGTAAAGCCAAAATCATTTGTTCATACAAAGGCACTGCGGTAGGAGGCTTAGACGCTTTAATATAAGAAGGCCTATTGCCTTTTTTGGTACTCGCTAAAAGTGTAAACTGACTGATGAGTAAAATGTCTCCACCCATGTCTTTAACAGACAAATTCATAACACCCGCTGCATCGTCAAAAAGCCTGAGTCCTGTAATTTTATTACTGAGCCAAATAACATCCTCCTCGGTATCTGCGTCTTCGATGCCAAGTAGCACAAGTAGGCCATTACCAATAGCCCCTACTACTTTTTCATCTACTACCACCGATGCTTCCAGTACACGCTGAATAACCACTCTCATAATAACGCTAACTTAAATGTTTCTTGCATGAAGATATTAATAAAGACGTTTGTACCTTTAACATGCTTCTATTAAAGTGTATGAAAATTTCTGTTGCATCATTTCTCACAACGATTTCCTTTGCCGCGCTGTGCATGGGAGCCGGGTCTATTTTTACCTACAAACCCACCCCCGTCAAGTTTTTGAGTCCCAAGGGTTGGCCAGCACCTGCCTACAATTTTAATGAGAACCCACTTACAAAAGAAGGCATCGCACTGGGTAAAAAATTATTTTATGACCCTGTACTTAGTAGTGACAACAGCGTTAGTTGCGCCACTTGTCACGAACCTTCGGCTGCTTTTGCCACTTACGATCATCCGTTAAGTCATGGCGTTAACAACCTTACTACCCGTAACGCGCCTAGCCTATTTAATGTTGCTTGGCAAAAAGAATTCATGTATGACGGGAGAGCAAATAGTTTAGAAACGCAGGCCTTACTACCAATGCATTCTTCCGATGAAATGGACACCAATATTCCGGATCTACTAAAACAGTTAAACACTAGTCCTAGCTATAAAAAAATGTTTACTGCGGCGTTTGGTCCATCAAAAATTACGCTAGATCAAATTACGAGGGCGCTTAGTCAGTTTCAGTTAACCCTCGTATCCGCAAATAGCAAATATGATCAAGTAATGCGTGGGGAGGCTTCTTTTATGTTACCAGAAAAGTTAGGATATGAGATATTTGAAAAAAAATGTGTTTCCTGTCATACCCCACCACTTTTTAGCAATTACAATTATGAAAACACCGCCATCACAAGAGACCCTCATTTAAAAGACAATGGCCGGGCAAGGTTTACAGGCAATAGCGCGGATTCACTCAAATTTAAAGTGCCCAGCCTTCGAAATGTAGCGCTTAGCTTCCCGTATGGTCATGATGGGCGTTTCTATTCATTGTTGGATGTACTTATGCATTATAGAACATCGGGGCAAATACCCCTCTCTAATTTCGAAATAGGACAGCTTACTGCTTTTTTAAACACCCTCACAGATTCTAGCACTTTATCCAACCCTGCATTTTTGCCAGCGCAGGCCTTCATCAATAATAAAACCCCAAATCACACGCATCAGTAAAATGTTTTGTTATTTTAGCAGCAGCAAAACAAGAAATCATTGAGCGGTATTAAAAAATTAGCGGGTCAAACACTTTGGTATGGCGTAAGTTCTATTGCCGCCCGTTTTATTGGTTATTTGCTGGTGCCGCTTTTAACCTATTCGGAATATGTAACCCCCGTCGATTTTGGTAGACAAAGTATACTCTACTCAGCCATCCCTGTTCTAAGCATTTTATTTACCTATGGTTTTGAAACCGCTTACTTCAGATTTTCCAGTCAGGAGGCGTATAAAAAAACAATTTATAGCACCAGCTTTTTTTCGATTGTTATTAGCACCATTTTGCTATCTGGTCTATTATGGATTTTTAGAACCCCGTTTAGTGCGCTGATTGGCTTTGCAGATATTCCTCAAATTGCTATGATTACTATTGGCATTATTGGAATAGACACACTCAATAAAATTCCATTTGCAAAACTTCGTCAAGAAGAGCGTCCTATCATATACGCTTTTGTAAATATTGCAGGTATTTTTGTGAACCTAGTCCTTACTTGGTTTTTTATCAATTATTGTCCGCGCACACTTGCCAGTAATCCAAACAGCTGGACCGGCAACTTTTTTAGTTTTTCGACCAACCCCATTGTATATGTAGTGCTTGCGAATTTGATTCAAAGTGCCATAACACTTCTTTTATTAAGTAAAGAAATTTTGAGCGTACGCCTTACATTTGATACCAAGCTTTGGAAAGAAATGATGGTCTATGCGCTTCCTTTATTAATTGTAGGATTTGGCGGCATTATCAATGAAACTTTTGACAGACTCATGTTAAAAGCATGGCTTCCTGGTTCAGACATGTTTAAAAATGAACAAGTAGGGATTTACAACGCCTGCTATAAACTTTCTATTTTAATTACCTTATTTGTACAAGCTTTTAGAATGGGTGCCGAACCTTTCTTTTTTAAACAGGCAGCAGGCCAAGAGCCACAAAAAATATATGCGCGTGTACTTAAGTTTTTTGTAATTGTACTCAGCGTTATGTTTTTAGTAGTGTCGCTATTTTTACCTATCTGGTCTTATTTAATAGGACCCGCCTACCGCTCTGCCATTGGCATTGTGCCCATTTTATTACTTGCCAATATATTTTTAGGTATTTATTATAACCTCAGTATATGGTTTAAACTTACTGGCAAAACCACGGCGGGTTCTTATATCACACTTATTGGAACAGCCATCACCATTGTACTCAACTTTATTTTTATACCGTATTTTGGATTTATCGCAAGTGCATGGGCCACCTTTTGTTGTTATGGCACTATGATGCTCATCAGTTACAACTGGGGACAAAAAGCATATCCAGTACCTTACCCTGCCAAAAAAATTGCAGCTTACTTAATGATTGCAGTGCTCATATTTTTACTTCATAAAGCCATCTCTATTTTTGTAGTAGATTTTTGGTGGCAAACCATGAGCGGTGCGGTATTGTTAATAGGTTATCTTTTATTTGTTGCACGCATCGAAAAAAAGGAATTGGAAAAATTATTTGTATGGCAGAAGACTTAAATATTGTTAGCGGTAGCAAACAAGAAAAATACATTTCAATCACGCAGCAAATTGAAGCGCTCATTACAGGTGAGCCGGATCTTACTGCTAACCTTGCTAATATTGCAGCTGCGCTTAAAGAACAATTTGGTTGGTTTTGGGTAGGATTTTACATGGTTAAAGAAAATACCAATACTGGGAACTACGAACTTGTTTTAGGCCCCTTTCAAGGACCCGTTGCATGCACTAGAATTGCAAAAGGCCGGGGCGTTTGTGGTACAAGCTGGGCAAAGGGAGAAACGATTATTGTTGCAGACGTAGAAAAATTTCCAGGCCATATTGCGTGTAGCAGTGCTTCAAAATCTGAAATTGTAGTGCCTATTTTTAAGGATGCTAGCGTTGTTGGCGTACTCGATGTAGACAGTGAACTCCTCGATCAATTTGACACTATCGATCAGCAGTATTTAGAAGCGATTGTAGCGCTAATTCGGCACTAAATTAATTTTACCTACCTTTGTAGTATTCATATACGTTCTCTCCCTATCAGACTAGATCACACTCAGTGACAAAGTAATTCAAGTCCTTAACAGAAAGTTTGTATAGCACCCGGCCAATGCCCCGTGTTTTTATATTTAAATAATACTATGTTATCATTCGAACAATTAAACTTAATTGAGCCCATTTTAGAGGCCGTTAAAGCAGAAGGGTACACAAACCCTACCCCTATTCAAGAGCAGTCTATCCCCGTTTTATTAGATGGAAAAGATTTACTCGGTTGCGCACAAACAGGTACCGGTAAAACAGCCGCTTTTGCCATTCCTATTTTACAATTACTGTACAATAAAAAAAGTAGTCACAACGGCATCAAATCATTGATTCTTACACCAACGCGTGAGTTAGCGATTCAAATCGATGAAAGTTTTGGAGCGTATGGTAAAAAAACAGGCCTAAGCCATAGCGTTATTTTTGGTGGCGTTTCACAAGTACCACAAGTTTCTATGCTAAGACGTGGCGTTGACATTTTAATTGCAACACCCGGCAGGTTATTAGACTTAATGCAACAAGGTTATATTAAATTAAACCAGCTAGAAATATTTGTACTTGACGAGGCAGACCGTATGCTAGACATGGGTTTCATCCATGACGTGAAAAAAGTAATTGCAAAACTTCCTGCTAAAAGACAAACCTTATTTTTCTCTGCTACCATGCCCCCAGAAATTGGACAATTGGCAAATAGCATTTTAAACAATCCGGTTAAAGTAGAAATTACACCCGTGTCTTCTACAGCAGAAAAAATTGAACAGTCGGTGTATTATGTAGATAAAAGCAATAAAAAATTATTATTGGCGCACTTATTACAAGACGCTGGTATTAAAACAGCCCTTGTATTTACAAGAACAAAACATGGCGCCGATAAAGTTGTAAAAGATCTTTTAAAACTTGGCGAAAAAGCTGCGGCAATCCATGGTAATAAATCACAAAATGCCAGACAAAAAGCACTCACCGATTTTAAAACCGGCGCGTTAAGAATACTCGTAGCCACAGATATTGCGGCAAGAGGTATCGACGTAGATCAATTATCACACGTTTTCAATTACGAGCTCCCTAATATCGCCGAAACCTATGTGCACCGTATTGGCAGAACAGGAAGAGCGGGCGCATCCGGCATTGCCATCTCATTTTGCGATGGAGAGGAAAAAGCTTACTTAAAAGACATTCAAAAACTAATTGCGCAAAGCATACCAGAAGTTAAAGAGCACCCCTGGGTACTCACATTTGCCGAAGAAAAAGCGTCAAAGCAAAACTCAGGCTCCGTTAAAGGAGGTGGCGGTGGCTTTAGAGACCGCCGAAACGGCAATAATAGCGGTGAAAGACGTTCTTTTAGAGGTGGCGATCCAAGGCGTCATTCTACGGCACCAGCAGGCAGATCTAGAAGAGAAAGCTAGACTAGAAAAAAAATGGACTAAACTTGCCTAAAAATCAATAGAAACCCTACTTTTGCAGCCCAGCAAATCCAAAAATTTACTGGGCTTCGGATGCGGATGTGGCGAAATTGGCAGACGCACTAGACTTAGGATCTAGCGCCGCGAGGCGTGTGGGTTCGACCCCCTCCATCCGCACCAAAACAATAAAGGCTCCCAACGGGAGCCTTTATTGTTACAAAAGGTTAGGGTATTTTTAATTTGATTACCCCGCCCTTTTTACAATCAAAACGAAGCATACCTTCTTGATCTGGATTTTTTTGTATGGCTCCTGTTACCATAACGCTGTATTTTTCGCTTGCACTAAACGGATTTTTTAACAGCAAGGTTCCGTCTTTTTCTGCCCTAATGGTAACCGTTTTTACCTGTCCGTTTTCTTTTTTCGCACTCACTAAAAATGCGCCTTCTGTTCTGAGCTGATCAAAAGAAACCGTTGTCCAAATGCTAGGGACCGCAGGAAATATTTCTACAAAACCCTGATACGATTGCAGAAGCATTTCTTGAACACCAGATGCAAATGCAAAATTCCCTTCGAGGGTAAAAGGGCGGTAGGTGAAACTAGAATAGCCTTCTTTGGTTTGATCTCCATTTAAATGAAAACTATTGCCCGCACAAAATGCTTTAGCAAATATTTGTAGTGCTTTTTGAGCGCCTTCACCATCTGCAACACGTGCTTTTAAATTACCCAGCCATGCATACGAATAACCACACCAATTAGAGGGTCCAACCTTATCTAATAAATCAATGGTAGCCTTCATTACAGGCTTATCGGATGCGTTTTTCCACTGGTACAATCCTAGAGGAAAAATTGCCATAGTATGTGAAAAATGACGGTGCGAACTGGTATACGCATGGTCTTTTGCAAACATCAATTCACTTTTTGAAGAAACAATAAAGGGTTCAAACTGACCTAGTATTTTCTTGTACTGCGCAGCCTCTTCATGCTTGCCTAAAACACTTGCCATTTCAGCTGCTTTTTCAAAAACATATTTCATCAATGACAAATCGTAATTGGTATTGGTTGTAAACCATGCATCCTTACTATTGTCATGAATTTCTGGACTCGAACTTAAAGGAAGTACTCTATTGCCGGATGCATTTACACGGGTAATACTTTCTAAATAAGTAGCGACTGCTGTAAACCATGGATAGGCTTTTGTTTTTAAAAAATGAGGGTCCATACTATATTTCCACTGCCAGTAAAAATGTTGCGAAAGCCAAGCACTTACCGTAGGTGATAAAGCGTATTGTATCCATCCACCCATTTCAGTTCCTTCAAGCGTTGTAACACCCGGCACATTGAGTCCTTTTGTGTTGAAATACATTTCAGTGTAGCGCTGGTAATTACTTTTATGCGCATCTAAATAGTCTGTAAATACACTGGATTCAACCAAATGATTGGCCGAGTAGCCTGGCCAGTAACTCATTTGGGTGTTAAGGTCGTGATGAAAATCTCCTTTCCATGGCGGAAGTCTTCCATTGTCGGCGGTCCAAATTGCCTGCAAAGAAATAGGTGGACCACCTTTGCGTGATGCAGCACCAAATTTATACTGCTCGAGATACCACTGCTTATTAAGTAAGGTATCAGGCAGCTGAATACTAGATTTAGACCAGTATGCTTTCCACCAACTTGTGTGTGCGTTTAACTGAACTGCATAGGAATTAGAATTTGCCTCGCGGTAAGCTTTACTATCCTCACCTTTTGCAATAATAGTCCATACGCCGGTAAGAGATTTTTTACCCGTATACCACCACTTCACTTTAACGGTGTAATAAAAACCACCCCAACCTTTTTGCTTGTATACCATTTCATGTGGGGTGCGCGTCACAGCCCCTTGCTCATAACCAAGTCGCGACAAATCATCGCCACCTACTACATCCCCACCAGCACTGGCTTTGCCGCCATAGGTGGGTGCAATTAATTGTAGTGCAACGCTATCCGAAATATTTGAAAATGAGAACCAGCCTAATTGCTGATTTGCATCTACAAACGTTTGTAGCTCTATACCTGTTGCCCACTTAACACTACACAACGCTTTTGAAATATCTAATTGGGCGCTAGTAACGGCACCAAACTTCTGGGTATCAAACTCTAAAGCAGCGCCAGGTATTTTACTCGGTGCCGGCTCTCTATCGTAAGGAGCATCAAAATATTTTTGTACCGTAGCATAATTATTTTTTTGATACTGCTCTTCTACCCAACGAAAGCTAAATTCTTTACGGTGTAAGTCTTTCATTGGGCGTTCATCCCAAAGTGCTGCACCGTCTAACGAAAAACGCAACTGATCGTTTTTTTGCCAAACCATGGCGCCAAGCATACCATTACCTAGTGGTAGTGACTCGTCCCACCTCGTAGGTAAACTTGAAAATGTAAGGTTGCTTTTTTGCAATTGAGCAGACAAGCTGCTTACAACAAACAAAAATAAGGATGTACAAACAACACGATAAAGGCGCATAGAACTAGATTGAGTTAAAATAATAGCAGGAAAAATTCAAATAGATTCACATTCAATATCAGACAATAAGATAAAAATATTTTTTCAAATAAAGTGTGCTAGTGATTAAAAATAGTCGATTTTTAATATCATAAATAAATGTTACTATGAACCGTTTTTCAAAAATCACTGCTGCTTTTATTGCGGTACTTTTTTTTACCACACTTGCAACGACCACGAGTGCACAAAGTAAAATCAACCAAGATAGTATTGCGCAAAAAATGGGTTGGTTTGAAGATGCAAAACTTGGCATCTTTATTCACTATGGTATCTATGCAGTCAATGACGTTTCAGAAAGCTGGAGTTTTCACAACAAACAAGTAACCTGGCCAGCCTACATGAGC
>CAJBRT010000119.1 GCA_903958045.1 uncultured Bacteroidota bacterium
ATGCCAATTTTAGAAGTAGAACAAGCTAAAACGGTGATCGTTAACAAGAGAAGTATGAAGCCTGGTTATGCTGGTATTGAAAATGAATTATTCTTCCAGCCTAAAACTTCTATGTTATTTGGTGATGCAAAAGCTGCGCTACAAAAATTAGTAGCAGAAATTAAATCCTTATAAGTTGCCTTTACCTGCGCCATTTTTACAATCATTAGAAGGGGTAGTAGGTTTTGATAAAGCTGCTTTTGAAGCAGTGCACGCTAGCGGCGAAACCGTTACGGCTATTCGCGTAAACCCAAATAAACATCCAGATCAAATTTTATTTGAACATTCAAGCCCTGTGCCTTGGTGCCCGCATGGACATTATTTAGAGGCACGTCCTTCTTTTACATTAGATCCAAATTTTCATGCAGGGGCTTATTATGTGCAAGACGCCAGTAGTATGTTTTTATGGCAGGCGCTTGCAAATGTTGTAGGCGTATCTAATGGACAAAAAGTGCTTGACTTGTGCGCTGCGCCTGGTGGCAAGTCTACACTGTTAAGTACGTATTTTAACAATGGTCTTGTAGTGTCTAATGAGGTTATCAAACAGCGGGCATCTGTGCTGGTAGAAAATATGACTAAGTGGGGTGCTAGTAATACGGTTGTTACAAACAATGACCCTGTTCATTTTCAATCTTTGCCTGGTTTTTTTGATGTGATGGTGGTTGATGCGCCATGTAGCGGCAGTGGACTTTTTAGAAAAGATCCTTCTGCTATAGAAGGCTGGAGTTTAGACTTGGTGGCACTTTGCGCGCAGAGGCAGCAGCGTATTTTAGCAGACGCTTTACCTGCATTAGCAGAAGGCGGTGTGTTAATTTATGCCACATGCTCTTACGATCCTCACGAAGATGAAATGATTGCAGATTGGTTGGTAAACGAAATGGGCTTAACACCGCAAGCCATCAATGTTGATCCTACATTTGGAATTATAGAAACAAAGGCAAATATATCCGGTGCTCCTGGTTACCGGTTTTATCCAAATCATGTTAAAGGAGAAGGTTTTTTTATTGCAGCATTTAAAAAAGAAAAAAGTTTACCCGCCGCGTATAAGCCGTTTAAATCTAAAGAAACGGTTTTAGAAAAGCTTACTAAAAAAATGCAAGAGCAACTTATACAGCACATTACGCTGGATGCTCATACCGCAACCTTTTTGCAGTCGGGTATGATTAAAGCCATCCCTGCTGTATTTGAGGCAAGTATTTTACAGTTGGCTTCACAACTTTATATTAAAAAAGCAGGAGTTTCTGTTGGAGAAATCAAAGGGCAAGATTTTATTCCAGCCCACGAACTTGCAGTAAGTTATTTTCCACTTGATACATTTAACAAGGTTGATTTAGATAAAGAGCAGGCGCTGTCGTATCTTAGAAGAGCCGATTTTAATTGCACGGGCCAAAAGGGATGGAGTCTGATGCGTTACAATGGCCTTGGATTAGGGTGGGCAAAAATATTGCCTAACCGAATTAATAATTATTACCCACAGGAGTGGCGTATTTTAAAAGCATAAATGATGGTTATGAAAAATAGATTTTTTTGCATGTTAACTACTGCACTTTTCTTACTCGCATGTAATTCTAATGCTCAAAATGTAGATGCCAATACTTTTGAGCAAAAAATAAATGCAGGTGGCGTGCAAGTATTAGACGTACGTACCGCTGGGGAATTTAATGGCAGTCATTTAAAAAATGTATTACAAGCCGATTGGACCGATAAGGCTCAATTTGCAGAGCGCACAAAATATTTAGATAAAAACAAAACACTCCTCGTGTATTGTGCTGGTGGTGGAAGAAGTGGTCAAGCTGCTGTATGGCTCAAAGAACAAGGGTTTAAAGAAGTGGTTAATTTGCAAGGTGGCATTACGGCGTGGAATGCTGCTGGCAAGCCAGTTGTAAAACAAGAGGGTATAGCAGAATTGTCAAGTGCTGCATTTAATGCGACTGTTGCTACAAATAAGGTAGTGCTTGTAGAAGTTGGCGCAGAGTGGTGTCCGCCCTGTAAAAAAATGGAGCCGGTACTCGAAACCTTGTCAAAAGAGTTGCAAGGCAAGTATACTTTTTTAAAGGTAGATGGTGGTAGAGACGCCATTGTTATGAAAGAAATAGGTGCATCGGCACTCCCAACATTTATGGTCTATAAAAACGGGAAGCTCAGCTGGAAAAAAGAAGGTATTGTTACGTTGCAGGAATTAAAAGAAGCACTATCTAAATAAGTTTATCGGGTTATTTATTTGGCACTTTTAATGGTATAGCCTCTTAAAAAATCCGCCACTTGCATTCTTTTTTTACCTTCTAATTGCAGGTCTAGTATGTGCAAGTATCCATCAGCGCAAGCAAATTTTAAATAGGTTTTGTTGTCTGTTAATACAGATCCTACTGAGATTTGGTGGCTGCAAATTTCTTTTTGTGCCGCAAAGATTTTAAAAATCTTATCGTCCAGTTTAGTGAGTGCGCCCGGAAATGGCGAAAGTCCTCTAATTAAATTAAAAATAGATTCGGCGTCATTATTCCAATCAATGGTGCAGGTTTCTGTAAATATTTTAGGAGCGTGTTTTAATAGATTTGGGTCATTATTAATAATGTCTTCCTGGTCTTTTTCCGCAAGGGTATTGTTAATAATACCATGTAATGTGGTTACTAAAAGGTTAGCGCCTAGTACCATCATTTTATCATGAATGGTGCCAGCCGTATCCGCTTCTGTAATAGGTAGTTTATCTTGCAATAAAATATTACCCGTGTCAATGGCTGCTTTTAATTTAAAGGTAGTGACCCCTGTTTCTTTTTCTCCATTAATTACCGCCCAGTTAATAGGCGCAGCGCCTCTATAAGAAGGTAATAATGAGCCGTGCACATTAATAGTGCCCATAGGCGGCATATTCCAAACAATTTCAGGGAGCATTCTAAACGCTACTACTACAAATACATTTGCGTTTAATGCCGCTAATGCGCTTATAAATGCAGGGTCTTTTAATTTAACAGGTTGTAAAACGGGTAAGTTATTTTCTACCGCATATTTTTTGACAGCACTTTCTTGTAGCAGTAGTCCACGCCCTGCTGGTTTATCAGGGGCTGTAACAACGGCACTAATGGTAAAGCCTGCTTTAACAAGTGCATCTAGTGATGCAACCGCAAAAGGAGGGGTTCCCATAAAAACAATACGTGTGTCTGCTGGATTCATAAAGAGTGTGCTTATTCGAAGTCTGTGTAAAGCAAATATTTTTTTCTGATGGCTTTAAAAACGTCCATATCTTTTTTCCAACTGGCCCTAATTTCTTTTTCTGAAGCGCCTGCAATAATTTGTTTTTGAAGCGCATCGTTGCCGGCAAGTTTGTTAAAGAAATAATCTGTGGGCTTGCCTGATTTTGGCGTAATAAAAAACTTTTCTTTTTCAGGAAACAGTTTATATGCTTCTATTAAATAACTCAATTGAATTTTGTTATCTACTTTTTGTAACACTTCTTTATCTGTGCCTGCAAGGTTCCATCCATAACAAAGTTGATCTTTTAATTTAGGCTCCTTAGCGCCGTCTCTACTGGTTGGCGTAAATGCATATAATGTTTTTGGTAAGCTAGGATGCCCAAAAATAGCAAATGGAAAATCGGTACCGCGGCCTTCACTTAAAACGGTTCCTTCAAACAAGCAGTTGCTGCCATACCAGTATACAGAAGCCATGGTGCCTAAATTAGGAGAAGGCTTAACCGGTAAAACGTACTTGCTTTTATGGGTGTAGTTTTTATTTTTTATGATGGTGATGTTTGGAAGTTTTGTAGCTGTCGCTGCTGCTTTTGCCCATTTTTCTCCAA
>CAJBRT010000120.1 GCA_903958045.1 uncultured Bacteroidota bacterium
TAAATTAGATTTTGTAATCAATGCTGATAGATAATTGACAAAAGCTTATTTTGTTTACTCATCTTTTTTTGATTTAAGAAGCCTACCTGCTTCCTTAATATTAGTTATTGCTGAAATAATTAAAATAAAGGAGATTAGAGATCCAAGTAGGCTAAAAAATATAATAATCTCATAGCTTATTTTTCTTGAATTTATTGAAATTAAAGTCGTAATAATTAACGTAATAACTGTTAATACTATGCTATAAATAAATTGATTTCCTGCTGTAATCAAGCTACTACCAGCTTTGTTTGTTCTCTTTTCCAAATCGTCTATAATTACAGATGTAAAATTCAAGTCCTTGAATTTTTCTAATTCACTCTGTCTTTCCAATAATTTATTGGTTTCATTTTGTTGCGCAGCAAGTAATTCCTTTTCTTTAATTTGCTTTTGCGACTCTTCCCATTCAAATAATTTACGTTTTTGCTCTACCTTTTTATGGTCTAATGAATCAAATAATTTATTGAATAAGCCTAAACGGAATAGTATGCCTATAATAATAAAAAGAATAGGTAGATAAATATCAAGATTCAATTGATTGTACCTTTCACCATTAGGAGCGTTAAAAAAATCAGTCCCAAAGACTTTCAAATTAATTAATCTGCCGAGGATAAAGAAGAAAAAAGCTAATGTAAAAACTACAATTGTATATATCTTTTTCATTTATATTATTTTTAGTAAATATATGAAAACTATATAAAGTATTTTTTAAGATAATGGAGCTGTTATTGCTGTTTTGATAGCATTAAAGAATTAATAAGCACGACCTAGGTTATTTTTGTATTAAGAGCTTAGGAATATTGTAAAAAATTCTGAGGCATAGTGATATGGATGTCTGAAATACCTTCTGGGATTGTCGGCTTCACTTCGTTTCGCCGACGTCCCAAATACTTTTCAAGTCAGGGATTGTCGGCTCCGTTTCACCCCGCCGACGTCCCTTCCGCATTGAGCTAGCGCAAAGCTTTTAAACGCAACCCAAGGGTTGCGTTTAGTTTTTTTATGCCTCATGCGTTTACGAAAGAACTCACTGCGTTCGTTGTAATGCAATTCAATCTGGTTCCATCAAGCAAGCTTGTGTCACCATCTCTTTTGCATTACATGCCCTTTCGACACTTTTCGGCATAAAAAAAGCTCCAACTTTCGTTGAAGCTTTGTGATCCCGCTGGGACTCGAACCCAGGGCCCATACATTAAAAGTGTATTGCTCTACCAACTGAGCTACGGAATCTTCACCCTTCACAATCAATCACTTGTTTGATTCAGGAGTGCAAAAATAGGCGAAATAAAAAAATAGCCAAATAATTAGCCTTCTTTTTTACTTGATTTACCCACATTTCCTAAATAACACCCTTTTACTTGCTTATTTTTGAACATAATTTATAATAATGGATCAAATACAAGGAAAAGTTGTAGTCATCACCGGTGGTTCCGATGGTATTGGAAAGGCGCTTGTAGAATTATATTTAAACAAGGGAGCTAAGGTAGCCACTTGTGCTAGAAATTATGAAAAGCTATATCAGCTTCAATCTGCACATACAGGGAAGCCATTGTTTATCCATGCCACCGATGTGAGTAAAGAAAACGATTGCAGGGGATTTATAGATGCTGTGATTAAAGAGTTTGGCACCATCGATATATTAATTAACAATGCGGGTGTGTCTATGCGCGCATTGGTGCAAGACGTAGACCTTGATACCATTAGACGGGTTATGGATATTAACTTTTGGGGCACTGTGTACTGCACCAAATTTGCACTCGAACATATTGTCAAAAATAAGGGCACTATTGTGGGTGTGTCATCAATTGCGGGGTATAGAGGTCTTCCGGGTCGCAGTGGTTATTCGGCCTCTAAATACGCCGTTAATGGCTGGTTAGAAGCATTACGTACAGAGTTACTAGAATCTGGCACCAATGTGATGTGGGTGTGTCCTGGATTTACCAGTTCTAATATTAGAAATGCCGCTTTAAATAGTAAAGGTGAATCGCAAGGGGAGTCGCCAATGGATGAAGGGGCCATGATGAGTTCAGATGAATGTGCTATTCATATTGCAGCTGCTATTGAAAAGCGTAAACGTACGCTTGTGTTAACGTTTACAGGTAAGCGCGCCGTATTTATGAATAAGTTTTTCCCTTCCTTAGCCGACAAATTGGTTCGTAAGTTTTTCTTCAAAAATAACGTGCTAGTGAAATAATTTACAACTAATTACGTTAACAATGAGGCATGCCCATTGTAACGCTTTCAACAGATATTGGCCAACGTGATTTTTTGGTTGGTGCTATAAAAGGTCAGTTCTTACAACTTGATCCTACCACAAATTTGTGTGACATTACGCATTATTTACCGCAAACTAACTTCCCGCAAGCCGCTTATGTTTGCGGCAACGCCATTAAGCATTTTCCGGGTGGAAGTTTTCACTGTATCCTAGTAAACCTATTTGAAGGTCCATCGGAGCATGTGCTTATGGCTAAATTTAACCAGCAGTACATTATCTGTCCCGACAACGGTCTCTTAACCATGATTACGGGTCAAAAACCCTTAGAGCTTGTAGCCATTCCTTTACAAAATAAGCATACTTTACTAGAGATAACCGCTGTAATTGCTATGGCAATCAATAAAGTAAGTAAAACCGGTAATTTGTTAGATGGGGGTGTGGCTATACCAGCAATCAACGAAATTTACCCATTAAGGCCTACCGTAGGACCGGATTGGATAGAGGGCCAAATCCTCTTTATTGACCAGTTTGAAAACGTAGTGATCAATATTACCGCTTCGGAATTTGCGGCTCAGGCAAATGGTAGATCCTTCAAAATCGTATTTAAACGCAATGAAGTGATTGATACCATCAGCGCTAATTACACCTCCGTTGCCGAAACCGATAAATTAGCCTGGTTTAACTCGGCTGGATACCTCGAAATTGCCCTTCGAAATGGTAACATGGCCGGACTCTTTGGACTTCAAGGTTTTAACGAACAAATGCAAAACAAAGGAGGCGCTTCAGATACCAATTGGTTTTATCAAACGGTTCGCGTGTTTTTTGAATAATTTGCCCAATTTTAGTTTAATTTTGCAACGCAAACAGGCCAATAGGCCCTTAATAATCAAGTAATTTAGTTTTATGGCATATGATGTAATTGTTATTGGAAGTGGACCTGGTGGATATCCAGCAGCTATTCGTGCTTCTCAATTAGGTTTTAAAGTAGCTGTTATTGAAAAAGAAAGCCTTGGTGGCGTTTGTTTGAACTGGGGTTGTATTCCAACCAAAGCGCTTTTAAAAAGTGCCCAAGTATATGAATATGTAAAGCATAGTGCCGATTATGGTATCAACGCAACAGGCACCCACGATTTTGGTGGAGTAATCAAGCGTAGCCGTGGTGTTGCCGATAAAATGAGTAAGGGTGTTCAATTCTTAATGAAGAAGAACAAGATTGATGTGATTATGGGTTATGGTAAAGTATTATCAAAAGGGAAAGTAGAAATTACTGCCGCTGATGGTACCAAACAAATCCAAGAAGCTAAATACATTGTTATTGCAACGGGTGGAAGATCAAGAGAATTACCAAACTTAAAACAAGATGGTAAAAAAGTACTTGGCTACCGTGAAGCAATGGTATTAACTGAGCAACCAAAATCAATGATCATTGTAGGTAGTGGTGCGATAGGTGTTGAGTTTGCTTATGTATACAATAGCATGGGAACAAAAGTGACCATCGTAGAATTTATGCCACGTATTGTTCCTGTAGAAGATGAAGACATTTCTAAAGAATTAGAAAAGCAATATAAAAAACAAGGCATCGAAATAATGACCAACGCTTCTGTAGAATCGTTAGATACTACCGGTGCTGGTGTAAAAGCGCATGTTAAAAAGCAAGACGGTTCTATGGTAACACTAGAAGCGGATGTGGTATTAAGTGCGGTGGGTGTTGTTGCTAATATTGAAAATCTTGGTTTAGAAGAAGCAGGTATTAAGGTAGATAAAGGAAGAGTGATTGTAGACAAATACCAACAAACAACTGCCCCTGGTGTATACGCCATTGGAGATTGTTCTCCTGGTCAAGCGCTTGCGCACGTGGCCGCTAAAGAAGGTATCAATGCTGCTGAGCATATGGCTTACCTAGAAAAAAAGCACCATCATTTACCTGAGCCACTTGATTACAATAATATTCCAGGTTGTACCTATTGTACACCAGAAATTTCAAGTGTAGGATACACAGAAAAAGCAGCAAAAGAAGCTGGTTACGAAATTAAAGTAGGTAAATTCCCATTTGTAGCGAGCGGAAAGGCAAGCGCAGCAGGAGCTACAGAAGGTTTTGTTAAAGTTATTTATGATGCAAAATATGGCGAGTTTTTAGGTTGCCATATGATTGGGATGAACGTAACAGAAATGA
>CAJBRT010000121.1 GCA_903958045.1 uncultured Bacteroidota bacterium
CCCAACCATGAGTGAAGGATTAAAAGAAGCAACTGCTGCTGCTTATGGCGAAGCAATTGATATCTAAGATCTAATCAAATACTATAAATAAGGCCGCAAGCAATTGTGGCCTTATTTTTTTGTAAATACTTTTTGTAATAAGGCCGATGTTCTTGCAGTTGGATTGGCTCTAATGTCTTTTTCTTGCGAAGCAATTTCGGTGTAAATACCAGATAAAGATTTATCCGTTACATACGCAACTAAGTCTGGATTCATTTTTTTACCAATAAGCGGTACACTATTGTAGGTGGTAATTATTTTTTCCCAATACTGTGTAGCATTTACTTTATCAAGTGATGTTTTAATGATGGGTGAAAAACTTTGTGCAAGTGCTGTATTTGTTTTTGTTCTCAAATAAGAACTAGCAGATGTATCACTTCCTCTTAAAATATTGATACCATCGGTTATGGTCATTTCCCTAATAGCAGTGGTAAAAATAGGAACGGCTGTTTTACAAGCATCTTCGGCGGCACGGTTCATACTCACAATCATATCATCCATGAGTTGGTTAAACCCAAGTCTTCTAAGGGTAGATTCTATTTTTTGCGCCTCTGGTGGCATGATAATTTTTAATGCCGCATTTTCTAAAAATCCACCTGGGCTAGAAAGTTTTGCAGTACCGGTTTGAGCTCCTTTTTGTAAGGCTTCTTTTAAGCCGCCAGCAATTTCATCGGCACTTAATCCAGAGGATGAGGGGAGCGCCATATTGGAGGCTTTCTTTAATAAATCTCCAATTTTTTGTGCCTCAACAGTTTGAAAACCTAAAATCGCAGCTATAAAAACTAATTTCTTCATACTAAGTCATTTATAACCATAAAGATAAGACGCCCCGGGTTCTATATTTGTGAATGTTTTGCTATAATTAAGCCTTGCCGTCCTTACCTTTGCAGCGCATAATTTAATAGCTTCATGAAATACGAGAAAGAGATAGGTCGACGCAAGAGTTTTGCCATTATTTCGCATCCGGATGCGGGTAAAACAACGTTAACAGAAAAGTTTCTGTTATTTGGTGGTGCTATTCAGACAGCAGGAGCCGTAAAAAGTAATAAAATAAAAAAACACGCAACGTCAGATTTCATGGAAATTGAACGTCAGCGTGGTATTTCGGTGGCTACTTCTGTAATGTCTTTCGAATACAAAGACTTCTTAATTAATTTATTAGATACACCCGGCCACAAAGACTTTGCGGAAGATACCTACCGCACCCTAAGTGCTGTGGATAGTGTAATATTGGTGATTGATAGTGTAAATGGAGTAGAGCCACAAACACGCCGTTTAATGGAAGTTTGTCGTATGCGCGATACACCGGTTATAGTTTTTATCAATAAAATGGATAGAGACGGTAAAAACAGATTTGATTTACTAGAAGAAATGGAAAACGAATTACACATTTCGTTGCACCCCATGACCTGGCCCATTAACAGTGGTAAAGAATTTAAAGGGGTATACAATTTACATGATAAAAACCTTCGCTTATTTACCGGAGGTACAAAAGCCGACGAGGAAGATATTGTAGCCATCAATGATTTACAAGACGCTTTACTGGAAACAAAAGTGGGAAAGCGTGACGCCGATCAATTAAGAGAAGACGTAGAACTTATTGAAGGGGTGTATGGCTCATTAGATGCCAATGATTATTTAACGGCAAAAGTAGCTCCTGTATTTTTTGGAAGTGCCGTTAATAATTTTGGTGTGAAAGAAATGCTGGACGCATTTATTAGAATTGCGCCAGTGCCTCGTAGTAGAGCAACTTCTAAACGCCTTGTTGAAGTAGGTGAAGATAAATTTAGTGGCTTTATTTTTAAAATTCATGCTAACCTAGATCCTAAACATAGAGACCGTATTGCTTTCATGCGTGTATGTAGTGGCCGTTTTGAAAGAAACAAATACTATCACCACGTACGAAATGACAAAGACATGCGGTTTAGCAATCCGTATACATTTTTAGCACGTACCAAAGACGTGATTGAAGATGCATACCCCGGTGATGTGGTGGGTTTATTTGATACCGGAAATTTTAAAATAGGAGATACCTTAACAGAAGGAGAAGATTTTTACTTTACAGGTATTCCAACTTTTTCGCCAGAAATATTTAAAGAACTCGTTAACAAAGATCCTTTAAAAACAAAGCAACTCGAAAAAGGGATTAGTCAGTTAACGGATGAAGGCGTAGCGCAGTTGTTTACGCAGTTTGGGGGCAATAAAAAAATTATTGGTTGCGTGGGTGATTTACAATTTGAAGTGATTCAGTACAGGCTCTTACAAGAGTATGGTGCTGCCTGTGAATTTAGAACCCTGCCTTTTTATAAAGCTTGTTGGCTTACTTCCAAGGTAGTTGGTAAGCTTGACGATTTTTTACGTTTCAAACAGCAAAATGCTGCCCAAGACAAAGATGGTAATCCTGTTTATTTAGCCCAAAGCGAATGGTTTTTAAATACAGAAATTACCAATAATCCAGATATTACTTTCCATTTTTCGAGTGAAATTCATAAATAATCCATGAAGTCAAAAACACTACATAAAGACAAGGTTAATATTATTACACTCGGTTGTAGTAAAAATTTAGTGGACAGTGAAGTACTCAGCGGTCAGCTAAAAGCAAATGATATTGATGTGGTGCACGAAAACACCAAACTAGACCATAATGTAGTAGTCGTAAATACATGTGGATTTATTGACAAAGCCAAAGAAGAAAGCATTAACACCATTTTAGATCAACTAGAATTGAAGCGCAGGGGTAAACTTGATAAAGTATACGTAACCGGATGTTTGAGCGAAAGATATAGAGGTGATTTGGAATCTGAAATGCCAGAAGTTGACGCATGGTTTGGTACTATGGAACTTCCTTTAATGTTAAAGAAGTTTGAAGCAGATTATAAAGCAGAACTGATTGGGGAGCGTTTTTTAAGTACACCACAGCACTATGCCTATTTAAAAATTAGTGAAGGATGTAACCGTACCTGTTCATTTTGTGCCATTCCTTTAATGCGCGGTCAGCATATTAGCCGCACTATCGAAGACCTGGTTACAGAAGCCGAAGGCCTTGTAAATAAAGGGGTTAAAGAGATCATGCTTATTGCGCAGGAGCTTACCTATTATGGTTTAGATATTTACAAAGAGCGCGCGCTACCTAAATTATTACACGCACTCGCTGACGTTAAAGGCATCGAGTGGATCCGTTTACATTATGCGTATCCAAGTAAATTTCCGCTAGAAATTTTAGATGTAATGCGTGAGCGTTCCAATATTTGCAAGTACCTAGATATGCCATTACAGCACGCTAGTAATAGCATGTTAAAGGCTATGAAGCGTAATATTACGCGTGAAGACATGTCTGTGCTGATCAAAGAAATTAGAGCGCGTGTACCAGGCATTTGTTTGCGCACTACTTTAATTGCTGGTTTCCCTGGCGAAACAGAAGATGATATCGAAGAGTTAAAAGAATTTTTACAAGAGCACCGCTTTGATAGAGTAGGTATTTTTAGTTATAGCCACGAGGAAAATACTTCGGCACATGATTTAGTTGACGATGTACCCGCCGATGTTAAAGCAGAGCGCGCACAATCAATTATGGAAGTGCAGCAAGAAATTTCACTCGAAAAAAACCAAGAAAAAGTAGGACTTGTTTTAAAAGTAATCATCGACAAAAAAGAAGCAGGCCGCTACTTAGGTCGTACTGAATTTGATAGTGTAGAAGTAGACAATGAAGTAGTAATCAATACCAAACGAAAACTCACCATTGGAGATTTTGTTTGGGTAAAAATTACAAAAGCCTACGATTACGACATTGAAGGTGAACTAGTAGATAGCGAAGGGCGCTCTATATAATGAAAGTAAAAAGTAACGGCGAGCGATACAATTAAGTAAAGCGTTACTACAATACTCGTACCACTAAATAAGGCATTCGCACCAAACCAATCTTTCTGGTAGTATAATACAGCGACTGCTATGGCAGCTTTAACCATCTCAGCTATGAGTGCCTCGTTACTTCTATCCATCAGCTCTGTGTGGGCGTATACAAACGCAAAAACGAAAGCGCCATACAAAAACATGTTTGGGTTTCCAATGGTAGCAATGTTGCCAAACAAATAACTTACAAATAATAAGAGTGCTACTAGTTGCAAATACGACCAAAGCACCAAGCCCTTGGTTTCGTTGGTGTCGTATTTTTCAAAATGATACACGTCTTCAATTTTATCTACCGGATATCTTGCTTCCACATCTTCGGGTCTCCAACCGGTAGGCATAAACCAGATTTTTAATTTACTAGACCAGCTTTTTGTTCTCCATGCATCTTTAATGAGTAGCCACAAATGCATGAAATTAATTTTAATAGGATTCCAAGTTTGCACGGCTCTTGTAATCCCATATACCGCAGGTATGGTTGGATCTTCTTCTTTAAAGGTTCCAAATAATTTATCCCAAAAAATAAAGATTTGACTATAATTTTTATCGAGGTACTCTTTGTTGATGGCATGATGCACTCTATGATGAGATGGTGTTACAATAATTTTTTCTAAAAATCCCATGTTACCAATATGTTGGGTATGGTACCAGAATTGTGCAAATAAATGAAGTGGCGCTATAATCCCAATAACTTTTGCAGGAACCCCTAATAAAGCGGCGGGCAGTAAAAAAATCACAAATATTTTTACAATAGAAGAAATGCTTTGTCTTAATGCACAGGCTAAATTGTATTCTTCCGAACTATGGTGAACAATATGGTTGTTCCAAAAAACATTGTATTCATGTGCGATTCTATGGATCCAATAGCCTGCAAAATCAAGCGCTAAAAAAGCAATTATATAGGTGAGCGGGCCATCCGGAACTTTGGTTAATGCAAAGTGCTGAACCATCCAGCCATAAGAGATGACCGCAATGCTTAATCCAAGTACGTCTTTGGTTACATTGGTAACACCAGAGCTAAGGCTTGAAATCATGTCAAAAGTTCGTACCGTTTCCTTTCCCTTTAAAACACCATACCATTTCTCAAAGAGTACCAATAATAAAAATGCCGGCATGGCAATCAGTAATATTTTACCATAGCTTTCCATAGCAACGAAATAGGGATTAGACCCTTTACAAATGTAACTATTCTAACGAATCTTCCATTATTTGATGCCCATGTTGTAATTTTAACCCTAATTATGATTAAAGCTGCCGAGCAAGTTGCTTATCCGTTAACGGGCTATTTTTCAAATTTGGTTTCTGATTACCTCGAAGCCAATCAAAAATTAGCACCTTATTACACCCATACTCCCAATATAGATGGGGTAAAGGCAGCGATGGCAGCTCGTGATTTGTTTAATACACCGAGGGTAGTGCTAGTGGATGCGCTCAACAAACAATACCAAGGCGTTTCTGTTTTAGATCCAGTAACTGCAAATATTCAAGCTTTAAAAGAAAGCAATGCCTATTCGGTTACAACTGCGCATCAGCCCAATATATTTACTGGTCCACTTTATTTTATTTATAAGATTGCGCATACCATTGCTTTATCACGATCACTCAATAAGCAAATACCAGGTGCTCGTTTTGTACCGGTATATTATATGGGTTCCGAAGATGCAGACCTAGATGAACTAGGTTTTGTAACGATTGGGGGTCAAAAATTAGTGTGGCAAACAAAGCAAACCGGGGCAGTAGGCCGTATGCAAGTTGATGCTGAATTATTAGCACTCATAAAACAAATTGAAGGTCAAATAGGCGTATCGGTGCATGGTGCTGCATGGGTAAGTCTTTTGAAAAAATCATTTACCATTGGTAAAACAATTGCAGACGCTACTTTTGAAATCGTACATCATTTGTTTGGTGAATACGGCCTTGTAGTGATACTCCCAGATAGTGACAAGTTAAAATCACTTTTTACCAGTGTTATAGAAAAAGAATTAACCACTGGATTTTCAAATAAAGCGGTGCAGCAAACCATACAAGGGTTAAGTGCACATTATAAAGTTCAGGCTGCTGGTAGAGAAATTAATTTATTTTATTTACAAGGCAATAAAAGAGAACGCATCGTTCAAACCAGTGCTGGTTTTGAAGTAGCAGCGCTAGGATTAAAATTTACAAAGGAGCAAATATTGGAGGATGTACAAAACAATCCAGCATGTTATAGCCCTAACGTTATTTTAAGAGGTGTTTTTCAGGAAACAATTTTGCCCAATATTGCATTTGTAGGGGGCGGGGGAGAACTCGCCTATTGGCTTGAACTTAAAAATGTTTTTGCAGAAGCTGCTGTTCCTTTCCCGGTATTTTTGTTGCGTAATTCATTCTTACTCGTAACAGCCAAACAGGCGCAGCAGTTACAAAAGATGCAAATTAACACGAATCAATTGTTTAAAGGACGCCCGCAAGTCATTATTGATAGTTTTGTAAAAGCCAATACTTCGCATCATTTACATATTAATGCTCAAATGGCTGCAATAGAAGCGCAGTATACACTTATTAAAGAACAGGCAGCAGGTATTGATGCAAGTTTAGTGGATCATATTCAGGCATTAGCCCACAAGCAAGCCCAAAAGTTATTGCAGGTTCAAAAGAAAATGCTTCGTGCCGAAAAACGAAAGTTTGAAGTGGAACAACAACAAATAACAAAAATTGTAGAGCAGTTGTTTCCGGGTGGAAGTTTACAAGAGCGTGTAGAAAATATAGCCGATTGGTATAAAATTTATGGCACCCATTTTGTGAGTGCCATAGTAGAAAATTCAGATGATTTTAGTAAAGGATTTACCCTTTTATATCTAGATCAATAGTTGTCTATTTTAGAGATCAAAATTATTGTTCCAATCCGTTTTTAATTTATTTACTTTTTCAGTGACTTCGTTTTGTAAACCTTCTTTGTAAGAAGCAATGGTTGCAGAAACCGTATCATTAGTAGCGCCCACTATTTGAGCGGCTAAAATGCCCGCATTTTTTGCACCATTAAGGGCAACGGTTGCAACCGGAACACCACTAGGCATTTGCAATATGGAAAGTACCGAATCCCAGCCATCAATAGAGTTAGATGATTTAATAGGTACGCCAATAACAGGAAGGGTAGTAATGGCAGCGACCATGCCTGGTAAATGAGCTGCTCCACCGGCACCAGCAATAATAACTTGTAAACCTCTCGATTTTGCTGTTGTAGCATATTCAACCATACGAATGGGTGTTCGATGCGCAGACACCACCGTTAGTTCAAATGGGATATTTAACTGCTTTAAAATATTGGCAGCATCTTGCATGATTGTTAAATCGCTGTCGCTTCCCATGATGATTCCTACTATTGGTTGAATGGTGCTCATACGCTTTGTTTATTGTGCAAATTTACTTAATTTTTTATCTCAAAGCCAAAATCATAAGCAGAAGTAGGTTTCAGGTATACGGCTGCTTTGGCGTCACTAATGGTTATTTTGATAGAAGTGGTAGTGATGGGGTTAAACGTTGCAATTTTTTTGCGGCCTATGGTAGTGCCGTCAAATATTTTGAAATAATTAGTGGTCTTTCCAAAAGCAGATTCTTCTTTGGCTTCTATTGTAAAACTTTTTACGCGTTGTCCATGCTCAATTAACTCTTGTAACACAACAGCATTAAGCTTTGTAGCCTTTTTAAAGGTATAGGTTAAGGTAACAAGTCCAGCTGCATTTGTTTTGGAAACAGGGGTAAGACCAGCAAACAAATTGGTTTCAAATGCTTTTTTTCTGAGTGCTGCAAAACCTACAAGTGATGCAGAATCTGCTTCGTTAAAAAGTCCGCGTCTATCGGGAGGAACATTTAATAATAAGTTACCGCCATTGCCCACAGATTTTAAAAACAAATTAAACAAGGTACTAGCAGATTTTACTTTGTTATCTTCTTTTGGATGATAAAACCATCCTGGTCTGATAGACACATCGGCTTCGGCTGGAATCCATAATTTACCATTTACATTACCTTGATTAAGCGTATCTTCTGGTGGACCACCATGACCTCTGTAAAAACCAGCAGTATCTAATAAATTCCAGTTGGTGTTGCCAATGATACCACGTTCATTACCACACCATCTTATGCTTGGTCCGATATCACTAAATATCATTAGCTGCGGTTGATATTTAAATGCAGAATCTTCAAATCTTCTAAAAGTGTATTCTTGTTTTTTACCATTAGGGCCTTCACCATTTGCACCGTCCCACCATAGTTCAAAAAATTTACCATAGCCAGTTAATAATTCTTTCATGGTAGCAATGTAAATGTCATTGTATTTAGGCGTACCATAATCGGGATGGTTTCTATCCCATGGAGAAATATAAACGCCCATTTCGATGCCGCCTTTTTTACAAGCATCTGAAAGCATTTTAACCACATCACCCTTGCCCTCTAACCACTTGCTTTCTCTTACGGTATGCGTACTATATTTAGAGGGCCATAAACTAAATCCATCATGGTGTTTAGCCGTTAAAATAATGCCCTTAGCACCTGCAAGTTTTGCAACACGCACCCACTGATTACAATCGAGTTGGGTAGGCGCAAAAACAGTTGGGTCTTCTTTACCATCACCCCATTCTTTATCAGTAAAAGTGTTAGGGCCAAAATGTATAAACAAATAAAATTCTTTTTCGTGCCATACCAAATGTTCTTTGGTAGGTACTGGTAAAACGGGTTTAATTTTTTGTGCCATACCTACTACTGAAGTAAGTAGTACCATTAGCGCAAGGATTGTTTTTTTCATAGTGGCCTTTATTGAAGTTGTCTTTTATAGAGTTGAATGGTATTATGTAATCCTAAATATAAGGAATCGCAGACAAGTGCATGCCCAATACTTACTTCATGTAAATGAGGAATTGATTTTTTAAAGAAAGCGAGGTTTTGAAGGTCTAAATCGTGACCCGCATTAATGCCTAATCCTAATTGATGAGCAAGTAAAGATGCTTGTTTATAGGGTTCTACCGCTGTTTCTTGAAGTCCTTTTGTAAAAGCAGTAGCATAAGACTCTGTGTATAATTCTATACGGTCTGTACCAGTAGTTGCGGCGGCCTCCACCATGCTTGTAATAGGATCCACAAAAATTGAAACCCGAATACCTGCATTTTTAAAAAGCGCAATGGTTTTAATTAAATAGTCTTGGTGTTTAACCGTGTCCCAACCATGATCACTAGTGAGCTGACCCTCAGCATCTGGTACGAGTGTTACTTGATGGGGTTTCGTATCCAATACCAGTTTTACAAACCTTTCTTCGGTGGGGTTGCCCTCTATATTAAACTCTGTAGTAAGTACTTTTTTTAAATCCTGAACATCTTTATAGGTGATATGACGCTCATCGGGTCTGGGGTGAACTGTAATGCCGTCTGCACCAAATTTTTCGCAGTCGAGGGCTACTTTAATGAC
>CAJBRT010000122.1 GCA_903958045.1 uncultured Bacteroidota bacterium
ACTACTAAATAATTTAATTTACTACTTACGCCGCTTGCAATAACGCCTCCAAGGTCGGCGGCCATTTGCTCTGCTGCACTGCGTTTGAGGGTAGGAAGTGTACCCGTAAATAAAAATGTTTGACCTGTTAATGTACTCCCCGCAGGAGCGGCTTTTTTCTGATTTTTTAAATCTAAGCCCAGCACTTCAAGCTTTTGTAAGAGCTGAATATTTTGTGCGTCACTAAAAAAGTCTACAATACTTTTTGCTACTTTAACACCCACGTCTTCGAGGGCTAATAAATCGGCTTCTGTTTTTGTTGTAAAATCTAATAAATGATCTACGGCGTTGGCTAGGGTTTTAGCCGTTGTTTCTCCAATAAACCGAATACCTAAACCATAAATTAAACGGTAGAGGGGTTGTTTTTTAGAAGCTTCTAGCGCTGCTTGTAAATTATCTATACTTTTTTTACCAAAACCTTCTAACACACCAATGCGTTCAAAATCTAAACTGTAAATACTTGGGATATCTGAAATTAAACCCAGCTCATAAAACTTGCGCACATTGGCTTCGCCAAAACTTTTTATGTCTAATGCATCTTTCGATACAAAGTGAATTATTTTTTCTACTACTTGCGCTTCACAAGTAGCACTATTACAGCGCCATACGGCTTCCGTTTCTTCTTTACTCAGTGGCGCATTACATGCAGGACAATGTGTAGGAAAAACAATAGATTGTTCGCTTCCATCTCTTAGTTCTGCTAAGGATTTTACAATTTGAGGAATCACATCGCCGGCTCTTTCAATTAAAACAGTATCTCCAATTTTTAAATCTTTTTCTTTGATGTATTCTTCGTTATGAACGGATATGCTAGACACCGTTACGCCTCCCACACTTACGGGTTGCAGTTTAGCCACGGGTGTAACAGCGCCCGTACGACCGAGCTGAAACTCAATACCAATAAGCTTTGTAGAAGCTTGTCTCGCTTTAAACTTAAAGGCAATGGCCCACCTTGGATGGTGAGAAGTCATGCCCATTTTTTCTTGAAGCGCAATGTTGTCCACCTTAATGACCATACCGTCAATTTCGTACGGTAGATTGTCTCTGCCTGCTTCAAATGCCAAACAATATTCCACTACCGCATCAATTCCATTCACCGCTTTTTTTTCTTTTTTAGGCGATCTAAAACCAAGGTCCCAAAGCATATCCAACATACCATTATGTGTGGTTAATGCTGGATGAAATGATGTTGCGTTATCAAGTCTTGTATAGAAACTAATTTGGTATAAAAATGCATCTAAATTTCGCTGTGCAACTTCGCGCGGGTCTTTCATTCTAAGCGCGCCAGCAGCAGCGTTGCGTGGATTGGCAAGGGGTGGCAAATTGGAGGCAGCAAGGGTGGCATTAAAACCATCAAATGCTTTTTTATGCATGATCACTTCGCCTCTAATTTCTACGGTTTGTAAACCATACATGGCAAAGTTTGCGCTTAATGGAATGGATTTAATTTGTTTTATATTTTGTGTGATGTCATCCCCCGCAACACCATCGCCTCTTGTGGTGGCGCGCACCAATTGGTTGTTTTCATAAATCAATGAAATACTAGCCCCGTCAAATTTTGGCTCTATCGAATAATCAATTTGGTCAAGCCCTACGAGACCTTTTGCTTTTCGGTCAAAATCAATTAAATCAGCCTCATTATAACTATTGTCTAAACTTAACATGGGCACCAAATGCGCCACGGTTTCAAACTGCCCATTTAAACTACTGCCTACCCTTTGTGTGGGAGAATCGGGCGTTATTTTGCTAGGATTTTTTTGCTCGCAGGCTTCTAATGCTTTAAATAAATGGTCGTATTCGCCATCACTAATAAGGGGTTCATTTAAAACGTAGTAACGGTATTCATGAAAACGTAGAACCTGCTGCAAATCCATCATTTCCCGCTCACTAAATTCCAAACGATTGTTGGTGGTAGCTGCTAATAATTGACTCGTTAAAGCCTGTAAATTGCGCAAGTTTTCGGGTGTGAACATAGGGCTTATTTGCAGTCGTAAAGTTAATGTTTACGGGCCTAGTTACCTATGGTTTGAAACGATTTATATACACTATTCCTAAACTTTGTATATTGCCAAACCACAAAAAAGGGACAGCCCTTGTACTTTACCCTATGAGCACAAATAAATCAGCCAAAATAAGCAATAACGAGCAGGTGAATGATGCGGTTCAATTAGTGGTTTCCTACCCTAAAGTGCCGTTAACGGTGGATTGTGTGATTTTTGGTTTTGAAGAAAATAAGTTAAAGGTACTACTCATCAAAAGTGACTTGGCCATTTATAAAGGTAAGTTTTCACTACTTGGTGACATGGTAAAGGATAATGAAGAATTAGACGACGCCGCATACCGGGTGCTTCAGGAAAGAACGGGTATGAAAGATGTATACCTCGATCAAGTAAAAACATTTGGGCACCCCACGCGTCACCCTGGTGGCCGGGTTATTACGGTTGCTTATTGCTCACTCCTAAATATCAACCACCATGCACTAGCTATTACAGCCAATGAGCTGCACTGGCATAGTGTTGCTGATTTGGGGGAAATGGCATTTGACCACAAAGAAATTGTGGATGCTTGTCATGCATGGTTGCAAAAAAGAATTCAGGAGCATCCACTCGGTTTTAATTTGTTACCCGAAAAGTTCTCACTACGTGAACTGCAAAACTTATACGAAGCCATTTCTGGATTAACCCTAGATAGGCGTAACTTTAGAAAAAAGTTTGCCTCCATGAAGCTCTTAATTGATATCAATGAAATTGAGCAGGATGTGCCACACAGGCCAGGTAAGCTCTATAAGTTCGACTTTGAAAAGTATGAACAGAGCAAACGGAAATGGGTGGGTATCGATTTTTAAAAAAATTAAATAGTTACTATGTTATATTCCATGACAGGATACGGTAGAGCCGAACAAACCATTGGCGATAAAACTTTTTTAGTAGAAGTTCGTTCGTTAAATGGAAAGCAGTTTGATCTACGTATCAATATTCCTGCTTTGTTAAAACCATTTGAGTTTGAAATCAGAAATATGCTCAACGAAGGTTTACTAAGAGGAAGCGTAGAATGTTTTATTACCATCAAACAAAATGGAACGGGGAAACCCGTTTCTATCAATACTGATTTAGCAAAATCTTATTACGAACCAGTGGCAGCACTTGCAAAAGAGCTTGGGCTTCCAGCCGGTGATTTGTTAAGTACCTTATTAAAATTGCCAGAAGTGATTACCGCTTCTTCAGATACTTTATCTGATACTGATTGGGAAGGTTTTCAAAAAGTTTTAAAGGAAGCCATTTACCAATTAAATGAACATCGTAAAAATGAAGGCTTGTCGTTAGAAGCCGATTTATTACTACGCGTAAGTAATATTGAAAAGCATCAAGAAGCGCTTACGATACTAGCGCCCAAACGCCGTATCAAAATCAAAGAAGGCCTTGTTAAACTATTAGAAGAGCAGGTAGGCAAAGAAAATTATGATAGCAACCGTTTAGAGCAAGAGCTCATCTATTACATCGAAAAAATTGATATCAGCGAAGAGCAAGTACGTTTAAACAACCACTGCGCTTATTTTAGGTCTATACTTACCGAAAAGGAAATTAGTAAGGGCAAAAAGCTCTCCTTTATCTTACAAGAGTTTGGTCGCGAAATCAATACCACTGGCTCTAAAGCCAACGACGTTGAAATACAACAGCTCGTTATTTTGATGAAAGATGAACTAGAAAAAGCCAAGGAACAAATATTAAACGTTTTATAAGATTTGTGTAGGCAAGTCTGTAATTTTACATAAAATAGATCGGTGAAAAAATATAGCTTTTTAGGACTTTTTACATCTTGCTTGGTTAGCTGTATGGTGCTGTTTTCATGCAATACCATTGATGTTTTTGAAAAATTTGAAAGTTTTCCAAAAAACGAGTGGCATGTATCTAAGCAACCTACTTTTTCATTTGAAGTAAAAGATACCACCGCGCCTTATCATATTTATTTTGTTATCAGACATACGGACGCTTACAAATACAATAATATTTGGGTAAACATTATGACACAATCTCCTACTGGTTCCAAGCAAACGCAACTTGTAAATTTAAAGCTTGCCGATAATGCTAATGGTTGGTTAGGTGCTGGTATGGATGATATTTTTGATAGTAGAATTAAAATTACAAAAGCGCCTGTTGCATTAAAGGCGGGTCTTTATAGCTTTACCATTGCACAAGCGATGCGTGACGAACCACTTGCTGCTGTATTAAGTGCAGGTATTCGCGTTGAAAAAGAAGTGCCATAAGCATGAAAAAATTCAGCCATAAATCAAATCGAAAACTTACTGCTGTAAAAGTGGTGTATTGGGCGCTTCTCACTTATATGATTGCGGCTCTTGTGTGGTGGTTTATTGCACTCGTAAAACAAAACGATACCCTTGTAGCTGTTCAGTTACAGCAAATTACAGGCACCAATAATCAGGCAAATATGCCTAAACAAACGGTGGCGCAACTATTAAACATGCAGTCCCGAAAAAGGGTTCAGTACATAGCAGAAGGGCTTACTTTTTTAGCACTCATTTTGGTGGGTGCAGTGTATGTGTATAGAGCCACGCGCAGACAAATTAGAGCCTCTGTTCAGCAGCAAAATTTTATGATGGCGGTTACCCACGAATTAAAAACGCCTATTGCAGTAACCCAGCTTAATTTAGAAACGCTACAAAAACGAAAACTAGATCTGGCGCAACAAGATAAAATGATTGCAAGTACACTGAGGGAAGCCAACCGCTTAAATATGCTTTGTGATAATATTTTATTAGCGTCTCAACTAGATGGCAAAGCGTATCAAGAAGCCCGTACCGAAATTAATTTTTCAGATCTAGTAGAAGGATGTATTGATACTTTTAAACAGCATTATCCAACAAGGCTCGTAACAGAAGCAATTGAACCAACGCTTTATTTTGATGGTGAAACACTGCTGCTTCAAATGCTGGTGAATAATCTTTTAGAAAATGCACATAAATATGCGCCACAAGACACTCAAATTAAAGTGGTGCTAGCGCAGCAGGGGAAACATATTAAACTAGAGGTGATGGACAGTGGTAAAGGTATCCCTGATAACGAAAAGCTTAAAATTTTTGAGAAGTTTTACCGAATTGGCTCCGAAGCTACCCGTAATACCAAAGGCACGGGCCTTGGGCTTTATTTGTGCAAAAAAATTGCCGAAAACCATAATGCAAACATTTTTGTGACAGATAGCAAACCACAAGGCAGTAATTTTGTTGTTACATTTAATAGCTAATGCCAAGTACCAAAGCCTCCATATTATTAGTAGAAGATGAGGAAAACCTCCACGAAACCCTAAAACTCAATTTAGAGATGGAAGGGTATGAGGTTACTTCTGCATTTGATGGCGCAGTAGCCCTTAAAAAAATTTCCAACGAGTTTTTTCATTTGATTATCCTAGACATTATGCTTCCAGAGCTGGATGGTATTGCTGTCACTGAGGCCGTTCGTGTTGCCAATAACGAAGTACCCATTTTAATGCTCAGTGCCAAAAATGCAAGTTCAGACAGGGTAATGGGATTAAAAAAGGGTGCCGATGATTATTTAACCAAGCCTTTTAATCTAGAAGAGTTACTACTCCGCGTAGAAAAACTCATTGATAAAAATAAACGGATACAAGATAAAAATACCATTGCAGATACCTATGCATTTGGTAACAATACCATCGATTTTAAGGCGCAAACCGCTGTTTGTTATCATGGCGATACCGTAGAGCTTAGTAAAAAAGAAGTAATGCTTTTAAAACTGCTCATCGAAAACAAAGGTGAAGTGGTAACACGTGAAAAAATTCTACAAGTAGTATGGGGTTATCAAGTATATCCAACCACCCGAACTATCGATAATTTTATCCTCAGCTTTCGGAAATATTTTGAAGCCGACAGTCGCCATCCTCAGTACTTCCATTCGGTGAGGGGGGTAGGCTATAAGTATACAGAAATCTAAGATTCAGACGCAATTTTAGGGCTGGTTACACGTTATAGTGACACAAATAACTAGCTATGTCAAGTTCCTCTTTAGATTCTATGATTGATTTTTTGGAGCCCGTTAATATTGCTCAATTAACCCAAGATGAGGGATTCAAAGACACACAATTAGGAACGCATATAGCGGTGTACGATCAAACATTCCCAGATCTAGAAAAAGCAGATATTGTTTTAGTAGGCTGTGGTGAAATGCGTGGTGCTGGTATTGAATATACAAGTACGGATGCACCAGATGCCATCAGGCTTGCATTTTATAATTTGTACCACTGGCATACCGCTGTTACCGTAGCAGATATTGGTAACGTAAAATGTGGTGCTACTTTGCAAGATAGTTATGCCGCGCTTCGCATGGTGATTAATGAGCTTACGGCTAATGGTAAAAAAGTAGTGATTTTAGGGGGCTCTCACGATGTTACATTAGCGCAGTATCAGTCGTATGTAAACGAAAATAAAATTATTGATGCGGTGTGTGTGGATGCGCGCATTGATATGGATATGGAAAGTGTCTTACCTGCCGATAATTTTTTAGTAGAATTATTTACGGGCATGCCCAATCATTTAAAACACTACAACCATATTGGGTTTCAAAGCTATTTTATGCATCCGCAAATGCTTGAAACCATTGATAAATTTAGGTTTGATTGCTACCGTTTAGGCAAGGTTAAAGAAGATATTTCTGAAATGGAACCTGCTATTCGTAACTCACATTTATTTTC
>CAJBRT010000123.1 GCA_903958045.1 uncultured Bacteroidota bacterium
ATACCTTTGCACTTCATAAATAATCTAAATAAGTAATTATGTCATCACTTTCTTCTATCGACTTTAGTTTAAAACACAAAGTAGCGGATATCAGTCTTGCAGATTGGGGCCGTAAAGAAATCAGATTAGCTGAAGCAGAAATGCCAGGTTTAATGAGTATCCGTGAAGAGTACGGACCAAGTCAACCATTAAAAGGAGCTCGTATTGCGGGTTGCTTACACATGACGATTCAAACAGCCGTATTAATTGAAACTTTAACTGCATTAGGTGCAGAAGTAAAGTGGAGCTCTTGTAATATCTTTTCTACGCAAGATCAAGCTGCTGCTGCAATCGCTGCAACTGGTGTGGGTGTATTTGCTTGGAAAGGCCAAACCGTTGAAGAAGGTGACTGGTGTATCGAACAAACATTATTTTTTGGTTCAGAAGATCGTCCTTTAAATATGATACTTGATGACGGCGGTGATTTAACAAACATGGTACTTGATAAATACCCTCAATTTGTGAGCGGTATTAAAGGGTTAAGTGAAGAAACAACGACTGGTGTACACCGTTTATACGAGCGTATGGCAAAGGGTACTTTACCAATGCCTGCTATCAACGTTAACGATTCTGTTACCAAATCTAAATTTGATAATAAATACGGTTGTCAAGAGTCACTCGTAGATGCAATCAGAAGAGCTACTGATGTTATGATGGCTGGAAAGGTTGCTGTTGTTGGTTCTTATGGTGACGTAGGTAAAGGTTCTGCTGCTTCTTTACGTGGTGCAGGTTGCCGTGTAATTGTAACAGAAATCGATCCAATTTGTGCTTTACAAGCAGCAATGGACGGTTATGAAGTTAAAAGAATGATTGACGCTGTTAAAGAAGCTGACATTGTTGTTACTGCTTCTGGTTGTCGCGACCTCATCAACGAAAAACATTTTAGAGTGATGAAAGACAAAGCAATCGTTTGTAATATTGGTCACTTTGATATTGAAATTGATATGGCTTGGTTAAATACTAACTATGGTCATACAAAAGATACCATTAAGCCTCAAGTAGACCTTTACAATATTGATGGTAAAGATGTAATTGTACTTGCAGAAGGTAGACTTGTAAACTTAGGTTGTGCAACAGGTCACCCATCATTTGTGATGAGTAACTCTTTCTCTAACCAAACACTTGCTCAAATAGAATTATGGACAAACCATAAGAACTATGAAAACAAAGTGTACGTTTTACCTAAACATTTAGATGAAAAGGTTGCACGTTTACACCTTGCTAAAGTAGGTGCTCAACTAGATGAATTAACTGCTGAGCAAGCTGCTTACTTAGGTATTCCACAAAATGGTCCATTTAAGTCTGACTCATATAGATATTAATAGTTCCCCCGGATTTAAAAAATGCCCGACCTTTATGGTTGGGCATTTGTTTTTACTCCCAATTTGCATGATTCTTAAAAGCTGTCGCATCCTTATATTTTTATTTTTGCTTATTCAAATAAGTGAACAGGCCTGTGCGCAAGAAGATTCAACGATTCAAACCTTACGAGATTCTACATTTATACTACGCAGTAAAAAAGGATTATTAAAAAAACTAGGAGATGCCATTTGGATAGACGCTCCACAATTTGAAGTTCAAAATAGCAATACGGTTATCAAAAACGAAACTCCATTTGCAAAGTTTAAAGGTAAAGTTATCAATCAAATTCAGGTGAGTAGCGTTGCTTATGAAACACCATTTAATGATACCATGCCGTCTGGAAAAAAAATTAAACGGGCAGTAGAAGAAGCGCTATATAATAGCACATCAAATAAAACAATGCTCAAAAATTTATTTTTTAATACAGGAGATACACTCTATCCATACCTCATCGCCGACAATGAAAAGTTTTTAAGAGAACTGGCTTTTATTCAAGATGCTAGAATTGTTGCAAATATCGATCCCGCCGATACAAATGGCGTAATCATGAATATTCAGTGGAAAGATATTTTTCCATTTGGTGGTAGCGCAAACATTGGAAGCATACAATCTTTTAATGCAGAAGTGAACCATAATAATGTACTAGGCTTAGGCGATAAAATTCAAATCAATGCACTGTATGATTTAGACAGAAGGCCACTTGCTGCTACTGGATTTGAATATAGTAAACGCAACTTACTGGGCACATTTTTAAACGTAACAATCGGATACGATAAAATTAAACCTGCATTTAATAGTGGTAGAAGAGAAGAATTTGCACGGTATATAAAAGGAGATTTACCCCTTGTGAGTCCCTATCATAGTTTCACCGGTGGCATTGAATTTGGAAAATACGCGTCGAGCAATACGTATGCTACCATACTCCCCTATCAACGTGTTTACAAATATGCGTATGGTATGATGGACGGGTGGATGGGAATCAATATTGGCGCAGGTCTTAGGGTAAAAGATAACTTACAAACACGACTTAGAAAATTTATAAGTTTTAGAGCTATGTCAAAAAGATTTAGCGAAATCCCTGATACAGCAAGTATCAAATACAATATACATTACAGCAATATTGATGCTGGGCTTATCGCATTTAATATTTTTAAACAAGAATACTATCATACCAATTATATTTACGGATTTGGTCGAAATGAAGACGTTCCAGAAGGATATAGCTTTTCGGTAGTGAGTGGCATCACGCAACGCAATGCTAGAACTAGACCCTATATTGGTATTGATTATGAACGAGATTATTTTACAGATCAAAAAAACTACACCAATTTTATTGCAAAGATGGGCGGGTATTTGCACAATGGCTCCCTAGAAGATCTGAGTTTTTTAAGTGCAGTCAATTACTTTACTGCACTCAAAAAGTTATCCAATCCAAAATGGTCTAAACGGAATTTTGTTCAAATTAGTGCAACTCAACAATTAAATACCATTTTAAACGAACCGCTTTTTTTACGCAGCGAATACGGTATTCCAACCTTTAAAAATGACAATATTCAAGCGGCAACAAGGGTATCTTGCAATATAGAGTCGGTGTATTTTAACCGGGTAAAATACTATGGATTTAGCTTTGCGCCTTTTGTTTTTGTCAATAGCAGCTATATCAAATTAATTGGAGAAGCTATTCAAAAAGGGAGTTTTTATACAGCGCTTGGACTTGGTTGTAGAACTAGAAATGAAAATTTGGTATTTGGTACTATTGAGCTTAAAGCCTACTATTATCCACGCACTATTTCCAACATGACACCACTCAATGTTAGCCTTACCACTGGCCTAAGGTTTAGGTATAATAGCCAACTTATTCGCAAACCCGATTTTGTTCAAATGAACTAATTTATTGTACTAATTGACAACCTTTACAAAGGAGATTTGTTATAACATAATTAACCCAATCACTATGGTTCAAGCTTATAATTTTCTAGCCAGTTGGCAACTTTTTCCAGAAAAATGTTCATTTGAGCATGGCCTTGCACCCAAAAGTGGAAATTATAAAATTGAAAGCATTCAAAATGGTCATGCGCTGCTCATTAGCAGCAACTGGGTAAGTATCGAAAACGAGGCTTTTTATACCCAGCATGAAGTAGTGCCTGATGCCACACTAAGGGCTTTCGACAATCAGATATTGGCAGACAGTATCCTATCTGACATTCCCAACGCTTCTACCCTTGTAACTCGTTTTGTCAAAGAAGAAAAAACAGTACTCGATGTTACGCATGAAATACTAGCCAATGGCTATTTAAAAATAACACAAAAAGGCACGAGCCCAAGTGGTGAACCTTTTACAAACATAGAAATCTACCACAAGCAATTAAGTGTAATGCCATATGCTGCATCGGCAGCAGGTGTTGCCATTAGACCCACAAAAGAAGGTGTGATCAAACACAAAGCTTTGTGGGCCATGGAAGAGCAAACCAATATGCAGCTCGATCAAATCAAACAACAAATTGAGTTACTCGCCAAGCAAGCACAAGAAATTAGAAAGCGCAAAGAATTGAGTTTAATGATTTACGAAGCCAAGCTTGGCTTCAAACCTCAAATTGGACATACCTATCATTTGTATGAGAAAAATGATGGCAATCATATGCTATCATTGGTTTCCCCTGGGGAATGGGGCGGTGCTGGACCTTTCAAGCAATTTATTTCGAGTGTCAGGTTACTAGCCGATCATACCTGGGTAGAAATCAGCGAATAAAGACTTCCCCCTTTTTCAAACAAACGATCAACACGTTTTTCTACGGCTTCATCTTTTATTAAAACAGGCGCATGATGTGGTTTAATTCTTGCATCAATAACAAGTGGCCCAGTACATCCCCAATGTTTGTTTTGCGTAAATGATCCAATGCCATAAATATCATGAGATGGGTTACTTCTTGTATACGTTACCCACAAATAATTATTTAGAGATGCTGCTGTAAAATTTGCATCATCACAAATTACAATAATGGCCACCCCATCTAATGAAGCATCTGATAACTGTGCATCTAATGCATTCATTTGACCAGCGGCTTCCTGCGCTGTTGTATATACAGGAGCAGTAATACAAACCACACCTGCCATAGCAAGATGTGCAGCACCAAAGCCGTGTAGCCCATTTAATACAGCAGGAACCTCGTTAGACAAATCACGAATTTTATCACCGTAAGCCGCAAAAACCACTTTGCTCCCACTATTAATACCCGTGCCAGAATAATCTAAGGTATCCATGGTGGTGTTGGTATAAAAATGAACATCACGTGTAAGATTAATACGCTCCAACAAATAAGTCATAAATGAAAGCGTATCCTGTGCATCAATATGTTCACCATCTGATCCTGTAATAAATAAAAACTTAGCTAAACTTAATTGTCCCGTTCCTAAAATATGATTGGCAATGGTTAAAAGTTCGGCAGGTTGCTTGGTAGGTGTATAGGGTGTGTAACGTTCACTACCAACAGCTAATAATAAAGGGTGCACCCCTGCTGCATCTACTGCATGTACTGATTTTAAACCAGGTATTTCTTGTGGTATCGCATCACCTGTAATTTCATGAATGAGCTGACCAAAACTGGTGTCTTCTTGTGGTGGACGACCCACCACGGTAAAAGCCCAAATCGCATCTTTTTTAGCATACACTTTATGAACACGCATCAGCGGAAATGGATGCTGCAAACTATAATAACCAAGGTGATCTCCAAAAGGTCCTTCTGGTTTATTTTCGTTGGGATATACTTCTCCGGTAATGACAAAATCTGCGTCGGTGCTTAAACAAAATCCGTCTTCGTAGGTATATCTAAATCTTCGAGAACCCAAAAGTCCTGCAAAAGTCATTTCGCTAATACCCTCTGGTAGCGGCATTACAGCAGCTACACTATGTGATGGCGGACCACCAATAAAGCAACTTACTTTTAGTGGTTGACCTTTTTTGTTGGCTTTTGTTTGATGTACTCCAATACCTCGGTGCAGTTGATAGTGTAGCCCTATTTCTTTATTTAATACGTAATCGTTGCCCGTTAATTGAATACGGTACATGCCTAGGTTGGCATTAAAAATTCCTGGCTTGTCAATATCCTCGGTGTACACTTGAGGCAGTGTTACAAATGCGCCACCATCGTTTTTCCAATGCTTGATGAGTGGTAAATCTGAAATATTTATTTCTTGATATTTTACCGGCTTATTAAATGGATTTTTTAAAGGAAGCGCTTTAATAGCTGCAAGCCCTGCCGTAAAATTATCTAGTGGATGCTTAAGAGCATCTATCGGATTGTTTCTTAATTGAATGAGTTTTTTTACCGAGTCTAAGCTATGTCTAAAAATGTACTTGCTTCTTTCGAGTGTTCCAAAAAGGTTGGAAACGGCCCTAAATTTTGACCCTTTTACATTTTCATATAAAATTGCCGGCCCTCCCATTTCATATACACGAAGATGAATGGCTGCCATTTCTAAATTTGGATCCACTTCTTCTTTGATGCGTACTAAATGACCTGCTTTTTCTAAATCTAATAAACAGGCTTCTAATGATGGATAAGACATACTACTCTAACAATTTTGTATCGATATAGTTCGTAATAATTGCCTGCAAATTAATGCATAAGGAGTCAAGATTTTAGTATTTTTACAATATGACCCATTTAAGTGTAAACATCAACAAAATTGCCACTTTGCGTAATGCTAGAGGTGGCAATAACCCGGATGTCATTAAAGTAGCC
>CAJBRT010000124.1 GCA_903958045.1 uncultured Bacteroidota bacterium
AGCCACTATAATGCAGCATAAAGTATAGAGCAATAAAGAATAACTATTGGTAAACTTCGCTCCTAATTTTGTTGCTCTAGAGTTTATATTTGCGGCCCTATCAGGTTTTATATCTGGAATAGCTCCGAAGGCTTGGGATGCGGCGCCCCAGAAGAAAAATGCTACCACTGCAGGCCACGGTAAGGCTGTACTCCCGGCATAGAAAACACCAAAGACCAATGGCAAGACGAAGTGAAGGCTAGAGTTTATGGAATCAAGGATTGGCACTTCCTTAAATCGAAATGGCTTGGCAGAATAGCTGAAAGCAAAAAATATAATTTCAATAAGTGTTATATTGCTTTGAAGGTTGCCGCTCCACAAAAGGTATAACACAAAAGGTAAATTTGAGAACACAATTAAATAAAACATGAACTTGTGTTTGCTCTTGTCGACCAGCCCTCCCTCAATTGAGTTTTTACGAGGATTTTTTATATCTGATTCGTAATCAAATATATCATTTACACCATACATCAAGTAATTGTAGAAGAATGTAAAGTAGGCTGTTGCCAGAATGCACTGTAGATTAATGCCTCCAAATGAGATTACAAAACCAACAAAGAAGGGGACAGCCGTATTTAGCCAGCTAAATGGCCTTGAAGTGGCAAGCACCTCTTTAATGTTTGGTCGGTTTTTGTGGGTGGTCTCTTTTTTCATCTGATAATTTTTCGAACAATGGTGGGAGCAGTAGTAATACCATTATTAAATATCCTATATCTTCAATAGGAAATGTTAATATTTTAATTCCCAGAATTGAGTTAACATTATACACCACTATCGGAAGGGCAGTAAGGTAGGTATTGAAAATAATCATAGCAACAAAACTTATGAGCGCGGTGTAGCGCCAGGCTTTATTGAGGTTTAATTTTAGTTTATAAATATAGCCCACAAGAAAAGCAATGAATAAAAGCATGATTATTAAAAAACTATACTTAAACATCTAGATACTTTCTTTTTAAAATCTGATAAATGTTCAGAGTAAAATAGCACAACATAAATAGAAAGAAGAATTCTTCAATGGGGAGATTTTCGTTGCCAATAAATAGTCCTGACACGTATCGAGTATTAGTAGAAAATATTTTCCAATTTATACCTACAATATCGGCAAATAAAAGCAAGGACATTACTATTAGAGTACTCTTGAAAGCAGCCCTTGGGTACTTGAAAAATGACAGCTTATATTTATAATCTAAAAGCGTCATGCCGACTATGCTAAAAATAAGTATGGTCAAATAGGTGTATTTCACAGTATTATTATATGATAGTTTATAAATCTATGGAAAATAATTCACAAAAATCTGCAATAATTGTCGGAGGTGGCATTGGTGGTCTTTGTACTGCTGCGAGACTTCTTAAGAATGGGTACAAAGTTACTGTTATCGAAAAAGAAGACAAAGTGGGCGGTAGAGCCAACCGTATTGAAAAGAAAGGCTACACTTTCGATATGGGCCCAACTCTACTGATGATGACAGATGTGCTATATGACACATTCAAATATTGTGGCAAAAATTTTGATGATTACATCACCCTTCTTCAATTGGAACCAAACTACAGAGTCGCCTTTGCAGACAAAAGTAAAATTACAGTAAGCAGTAATCTTCCAAAGTTTAGCTCAGAACTAGAAAAGTTTGATCCAAAGGGACCAGAACAGTTTTTTAAGTTTTTCTCTGATGTTTCGGCAATGTATAGGATTTCAAGAAAAAGTTTTATAGATAGAAACTTTAGACGTATAACAGACTTTATTAATCCTGTAAGCGGTGCTCAACTACTTAAGAGAAGGGGTTTGAGTAAGTTGTATGATTTTGTGGCTTATTATTTTAAAGATGAAAGATTAAGGCAGCTATTTAGCTTCCAGAGTATGTATTTGGGCGTTAGTCCACATGAAGCCCCTGCGGTCTACAGTATGGTTAGCTATATGGAGACGGGGCTGGGTATTTGGTATCCAAAAGGAGGCATGTACTCTCTTTCGATGGCCATGGAAAAGCTCGTAAAAGATTTGGGTGGTGAAATTTTAACCTCTTCGTCTGTAGAGGAAATAATTATTAAAGACAAAAAAGCAGTTGGCGTAAGATTAAAAAAGGGTAGAGTAGTTAGCGCAGATACCATAGTTGCTAACGCAGACTTGGTCTATGCACAAAAAGAACTAATCGACGAAAAACATCGACCCTCATCACCTAACCAGAAATTAGAAAATTACAAGCAAGCAAGTTCTGCTCTACTATTTTATTGGGGTGTCGATGACCCATGCGAACAGATGCTGCATCATAATGTGTATTTATGTAAAGATTTTAAGGGTAATTTAGAAGAAATATTTCATAAGAAAAAACTACCCAAAGACCCTTCTTTTTACACTTATATTCCCACAAAGACTGATCCAACATTGGCACCAAAAGGAAAGAGTGTATTTTATGTCCTGGTACCAGTTCCAAATCTTGACTCAAAAGTTAATTGGGAAAAAGGCATTAAAAGACTTAAAAAGCAGGTTATTTCAAGACTTAAGACAGAGTTTGATTTAGATATAGAGAAGAAAATTAAGGTCGAATCAGTCTTTACGC
>CAJBRT010000125.1 GCA_903958045.1 uncultured Bacteroidota bacterium
ATTGGGGAAGGTGCGAGTGGTGGCGCATTGGGCATTGGTGTTGGAGATAGAGTACTGATGATGGAAAACACCTGGTACACCGTTATTTCTCCCGAAAGTTGTAGTTCTATTTTATGGCGCTCATGGGATAAAAAAGAACTTGCCGCAGAGCAGTTAAAATTAACCGCCAAAGACATGAAAGGTTTTGGGCTTGTGGATGAAATTGTGCATGAGCCCTTAGGTGGTGCGCACTGGGATTATTCCGAAGCTGCCGAACTTTTAAAGGCCGCCATTGTTAAGGAATTAAATGTAATTAAACATATTGCTCCTCAAGACCGCATTAACCAGCGCATAGACAAATATTGCAAAATGGGATTTTGGGAAGAGACAACCGCATAATTTATACGATGACAGTACAGCAACAATTAAGAGGGACAGGCGTAGCACTTGTAACACCATTTGCAAAAGATGGTAGTATAGATTTTACCGCACTAGGTAAAGTAATTGATCACGTAATTAAGGGTGGGGTAGAGTATTTAATTACGCTTGGCACTACTGGTGAAACACCCACTTTAAGTAAAGAAGAAAAAGTTGCTGTTATAGAGTTTACTTTTAGCCACACCGCGGGTAGATTGCCAATTATTGTGGGTGTAGGGGGTAATAATACCGCCGAAGTAGTTAGTGATTTGCAAAAACTTCCATTGGATAAAGCCCTTGCTGTATTAAGCGCGGCACCTTATTATAACAAGCCTTCTCAAGAAGGTATTTATCAGCATTATAAAGCAGTGGCGGCGGCGAGTCCTAAGCCTGTTATTTTATACAACGTACCTGGTAGAACAGGGCGTAATATGTCTGCAGCTACAACTATTCGTTTGGCAAAAGATTGCCCCAATGTGGTGGGCTTAAAAGAAGCAAGTGGCGATATGGCCCAGTGCATGGATATTTTACGAGATGCACCCGATAATTTTGTAGTGGTTAGTGGCGATGATTTATTAACACTTCCTCAAATTGCATGTGGTATGCAGGGTGTTATTAGTGTTGCAGCCAATGCGTATCCTTCCGAGTTTTCAAATATGGTTCGTGCATGTTTAGTCGCCGATTTTGTAAAAGCAAAAGCCATCAATGATCCTTTAATTGAAGCGTACGATATTATGTTTGCCGAAAACAATCCGTCGGGTGTAAAAGCATTTATGCACGAAATGGGATTACTAGAAAACGAAGTTCGTTTGCCGGTAGTACCATTAAGTGAGCCTGTTTACAGCCGCGTTAAAACCTACCTAGCTAAATAATTATTTTAGCAAAGCCTTTATTTCATTCAGTTTCATGAGTGCTTCCACCGGCGTGAGCTGATTGATGTCCATACTGTTGAGCGCTGTTCTAATACTTTCAAAAGTAACGGTATGCTCATCAAAAATAGACAGTTGTAGTTTTGGTTGCTTGGTGCCAATTTCTTTTGGATGTTCCGATTTAGATTCAAGCACCGCTAAAATTTCATTGGCTCTACTAATAAGTGCAGGAGGCATACCGGCCATAGTGGCTACATGGATACCAAAGCTATGCGTGCTTCCACCAGCCGCTAACTTGCGTAAGAAAATAATTTTATTGCCTACTTCTTTGTGTGTGACATGAAAATTTTTGACACCCGTTAATACATTTTCTAAATCATTTAATTCGTGGTAGTGGGTGGCAAATAATGTTTTTGGTTTTGCCGAAGCGCCGTGTAAAAATTCTACAATACTCCATGCAATAGATATACCATCGTAGGTACTGGTACCTCTCCCAATTTCATCTAGTAATATTAGACTGCGTGCCGATATATTATTTACAATACTTGCCGTTTCATTCATTTCCACCATAAAAGTAGACTCGCCACCACTTAAATTATCGCTTGCGCCAACACGCGTAAATATTTTATCCGTTAAAGGGATTTTAGCGGCCGTGGCTGGCACATAAGAACCCATGTGTGCAAGTAATGTAATAAGCGCCGTTTGCCTTAAAATGGCGCTCTTGCCGCTCATATTGGGTCCGGTTAAAATAATAATTTGCTGTGTACTATTGTTAATGGCAATATCATTGGAAATATAAGGCTCGCCCGGTGGTAAATTTCTTTCAATAACCGGGTGTCTACTTTCTGTGAGATGCAGGTCGTAACCCTCGTGGATACTAGGTTTACAGTAATTTAATTGAAGGGCATTGTCTGCAAAACAACATAGGCAATCGAGCTGTGCAATCACCTGTGCATTTAACTGAATAACGGCTATATAATTTTGAAGGGTAGATAATAGGCTGTCAAACAAAGCAATTTCAATGGCGGTTATTTTGTCTTCGGCGCCCATTATTTTTTCTTCGTATTCTTTGAGCTCTGGTGTGATGTAACGCTCGGCGTTGGCAAGTGTTTGTTTGCGAATCCAAGTGTCAGGCACTTTGTTTTTATGAACGTTGGTCACTTCTAGGTAGTAGCCAAAAACGTTGTTAAAACTAATTTTTAAAGAAGAGATGCCTGTTGCGGCAGCTTCTCTTTGCTGAATATTCACTAAAAAATCTTTTCCGCCTGTTGCAATGTTTCTAAGGCTATCTAGTTCTGCATGAAATCCATCTTTTATTACACCGCCTTTATTCGCGGCTACCGGTGGGTTTTCTGCAATTTGCTGGTAGATGGTTTCAACAATACTTGGGATAGGGTCTAGTAGGGCAGCCGCGTCCGTAATTTTTTTATTATTACTTTTTGATGCAGCTTCTTGTATAATTTGAATTTGTTCGAGACCTCTTGCGAGCTGAACAACCTCTCTTGGATTGATCTTTTTTAATGGCACTTTACTTACCAGTCTTTCCATATCACCACATGCTTTAATAGCAGCTGATAATGTTGTGCGAAGTGGTTGGTCTTTAATAAGTGTTTCAACGGCGTCTAGTCTTTCATTGATGGCCGTGGTATTTTTTAATGGAAAAATTAACCAGCGGCGCAGTAGCCTGGCGCCCATAGGGCTAACCGTATTATCAATAACTTTTAGTAAATAATTTCCTTGGTCTACACCAGCGCCTAATAGTTCTAAGTTACGGATGGTAAAACGGTCCATCCATAAAAAGTCTTCACGTTCCATACGCTGCACACCTGTAATGTGCTGCAGGTTTGGATGTTCTGTTTCTTTCAAATAATGTAAGATGGCCCCAGCAGCAGTGATTGCATGGGGTAGGGCCTCAATACCAAAACCTTTTAAAGAGTGGGTATTAAAATGTTTGAGTAAACTTTCGGTAGCAAAAGCTTCATCAAAAATCCAAGACTCCATGGTATAGGTATAAAACTTTTGGTCAAATTTTTCAACAAATTGTTTTTGAAAATTGCGTTGAAAAATAACTTCGGCAGGTTTTAACCCTTGGAGTAGTTTGTCTATATATTCGGTGTTGCCTTCTGCAACAAAAAATTCGCCGGTAGAAATATCTAAAAACGAAGCACCTAAACTGTCTTCTTTATCTGAAAAATGTACAGCAGCTAAAAAGTTGTTGCTGCCTTGCTCTAATAATTTATCGGAAGTGGCAATACCTGGTGTAACCATTTCTGTAACACCTCTTTTTACGATACCC
>CAJBRT010000126.1 GCA_903958045.1 uncultured Bacteroidota bacterium
GTTATATTGGCGCTTTTGGTTTTGCAGCACTTGCCATGACCACCGTTGCATCTTTGGGTTTCTTTTTATCTGTATTTGCAGAAAATTCTATCGGGCCCATTGTGGCTACCATGAGTGTGATTGTATTTTTTACCATTTTAAGTACCCTTAATATTCCAATTTTTAATTTGATCAAGCCATATTTATTTACGACCCATATGATTGGCTGGAAAGAGTTTTTTGATATTAAAGTAAACGCCTCCAATGAAGCCATTATTGGAAGCATACAAAATCCGGAAAAAATTATTAAAGCATCGCTAGTACTTGTAGCACATACCATTGGATTTTTTGTTGCTACTTTACTCGTGTTTAGAAAAAAAGATATCCTTAGTTAATATTCGTGTATGAAAAAGTGTTGTTTGTTTGTTTCGTTTATTTTTTGCGTATCGGTTGCTATGGCGCAAGACGCCGCCCAACTCATTAAAAAAGTGAAGGCAAAGCTAGATCGTGTAGATAATTATGAAGCTACTGGTGTCATGAAAACGGATATTGCTTTTATCAAAGCGCCCATAGGAAAAATTAAAATTTATTTTAAGAAGCCCAACTTATTTAAAATCAAAAAAGAAGGGGGCATTTCTTTACTTCCCAAAGGAGGCCTATCTGTTAATTTAAGTTCACTCATTGCTTCTTCAAATTATACTATTATTGATGCGGGCGTGCAAGATGTTGGCGCCAATAAGTTAAGGGTGGTAAAGCTGTTACCTAACGAAGAATCTAGTGATGTAGTGATTAGTACGCTCTATATCAACGAAAACGAAAGTTTAATCGAAAAAGCCATTACAACTACCAAAGAAAACGGAACGTATACGATGCTTATGAATTATGGGGCCTATAGTAATTACGGCTTACCTGATAAAGTGGTTTTTGAATTCAATACAAAAAATTACAAATTACCCAAAGGAATTACCCTCGAATTTGAGGATGATAGTAAGCCGTTATCTGCGGCGCAGCAGCTAAAAAATAAAAAAGGACGTGTAGAAATTAGCTACAAAAACTATATCGTTAATAAAGGAATTGCGGCTAGTATTTTTAATTAATTATTGCTCTTCAATTCTTTCATCTACCGCGCCAGCAAGCATACGCGCACTTCTTTTGCGTAGTGGATTGATACGCATTTCTTTGTACCCTTTTCTGGTTCTTATAATTTCGATGCACTCAAACGTAGCGGCTACAAAAGAGCTATGATCTGCGATGCCTTTTCCTGCAATATCAAAGGCAGTGCCATGGTCTGGGCTGGTTCTTACACCTGTTAACCCAGCGGTAAAGTTTACGCCCTCTCCAATGGCAAGAGATTTGAATGGAATTAAACCCTGGTCGTGGTACATAGCGAGTACGGCGTCAAATTTTTCATATTGACCTCTTGCAAAAAATGCATCGGCACTATAGGGGCCAAATACAAGCATGTTATTTTTACGTGCTTCTGCAATAGCTGGTTTAATGATTTCAAGTTCTTCTTTGCCAATAAGTCCTTCGTCACCTGCGTGCGGGTTGAGCCCTAGCACAGCAATTTTTGGTTTATCAATACTAAAATCTTGTTGTAAACTAGCATGCATCATTTTTAGTTTGCTCATGATGCCTTCTACCGTAATGTATTTATTGACTTCAGCAATGGTAACATGCTCTGTAAGAAGTCCGATTCGTATATTTTCGGCTACCATAAACATTAAAACGTCTTTGGTGCCAAACAGATTTTTTAAATACGGGGTATGACCACTGTATGTAAAGGTCTCCGATTGAATATTTTTTTTATGAATGGGCGCGGTAACAAGTCCGTCAATATGACCATCCTTTAATGCCTGTCCGGCGGCTTCCAAAGATAAACGGCCATATTTTCCTCCAATTTCATTGAGCTGACCAGGCGTGATCACCACTTCTTCTTCCCAGCAAGTATAAATATTGACTTGTTTAGGATTGAGTTTAGAAAAATCTTTACCACTTGCGTAGCTGAAATTAGATTCTGGCATGCTTTTGCGGTAAAAATTGACACTTTTATTGCTGGCAAAAATAACGGGCGTACAAAAATCAAGTAACCGGTTGTCGGAAACCGTTTTAAGGATAATTTCTAATCCAATGCCATTTAGGTCACCACATGAAAATCCTATAATTGGTTTTTGCGTCTCAATACTCATCCGGGCTGTTTTAGACTATAAAATTACGAATATTTGACCCAATAATTGCATGTTTATGGCTTAAGCGTACTTAGGAGGCGAACGCCCACTTACGCCTTAGAATTGCTTACTTTTGCAGGGTGGAATATACACTCAAAAAATCGCTGGGTCAGCACTTCTTAAAAGACGAAAAAATTTGTCTGTCCATTGTGGATGCCATTCCTAAATGTGAGCGCCTAGTAGAAGTGGGTCCGGGTGCTGGAGCCATTACAAAATATATTTTACAAAAGTCCGGCTTCGATTTTAAGGCCGTAGAACTAGACGACGAAAAAGTAGCGTATCTCGAAAAAAATTTCCCTTCTATAAAAGGCAAGATTGTACATGAAAGCATTTTAGATTGTGCACCTCCTTTTTTGGAACCTTTTACGGTGGTAGGAAATTTCCCATACAATATTTCTTCTCAAATTTTATTTCGGGTACTTGAGTGGAAAGATCAAGTGCCTGTTATGATTGGTATGTTTCAAAAAGAAGTAGCCAAACGCATTGTATCTGGTCCGGGCAATAAAGATTATGGTATTTTAAGTGTGCTGGTACAAGCCTATTACCACACCGAATATTTATTTGATGTACCTCCCGAATCTTTTAATCCGCCGCCAAAAGTAGATAGTGGAGTGATTAAATTAACCCGCAGAAATGACGTGGTTGATATGCGCTCCGAGAAATCATTTATTGCTGTGGTAAAAGCAGCATTTGGTCAGCGCCGAAAAATGTTACGCAACCCATTAAAAGGAATGTTTACCCCCGAAATATTACAAGAAGAAATTTTTACCAAAAGACCAGAGCAGTTAAGTGTAGCAGATTTTGCAGCACTCACATTTAAAATGAAATAAATGTAACTTGTGAAACCTATTGTAATTATTACCGCACCGGCTCATCCTTATTTGGCACAACGCTTGCAAGACAAGGGTTTTGAAGTAGTGTGTTCTGAAGCGGTTACCTACAATGCATTAGCAGAAATCATTTCTACGGCGACAGGTCTTGTGGTTAGCACGCGTATAAAAATAGATCAGGTTTTACTTGAAAAAGCAGTTACATTAAAGTGGATAGCGCGTCTTGGAAGTGGGATGGAATTAATTGATACCGAGTTTGCTGCATCTAAAAATATTGTTTGTGTAAGTAGTCCAGAAGGTAATGCAGGTGCAGTAGGGGAACATGCGATGGCGCTTGTATTAAATCTCATGAATAAAGTGAGTGCTAGTTTTTTAGAAGTAAAAAATGGCTTGTGGATTCGAGATGCGAATAGGGCCGATGCATTAATGGGAAAAACAGTGGGGATTATTGGAATGGGGCATACTGGAAATGCGTTTGCAAGTAGGCTTCAATCTTTTGGTGTACAAATTATGGCGCACGATAAATACAAGCAAGAAACCAACTTAACAAATGTAAAATTTGTAGACCTTGCTACACTCTGTGCAAACGCCGATGTGGTGAGTTTACACTTGCCTTTAACGACCGAAACACATCATTACGCATCTACATCTTTTTTCGCTAGCCTTGTAAAGTCGCCCTATTTTATCAATACCTGTAGGGGTAAAGTGACAGATACCGCAGCTGTTATTGCTGCCTTAAAAAATGGTCAAATCAAAGCCGCTGGGCTAGACGTCCTAGAAAATGAAAACCTAGGGAGTTACTCGGAGGTGGAAAAGGCACAGTTTGACTGGCTTTCTAACCAGCCTAATGTGATCATTACCCCTCATATTGCCGGTTATAGCCATGAAGCCTTCTATTTAATGGCAAAAATTGTACTTGACAAGCTTGGAATCTAACTAAATTAATTATTTTTGACGCCCAACGCTGCAGTCAAATGTGGCGTTGTCTTTTTTTATCCAACTTAAAGCTACTATATGAGTGATACGAATATGTATGTAACGATGGAGACATTTGAAAAAATGCGCGAAGAGTTACAAAAGATGAAATCGATAGACCGCCCTGCGGCCTCTAAAGCCATTGGTGAAGCGAGAGAGAAAGGTGACTTAAAAGAAAATGCAGAATATGATGCGGCCAAAGAAGCGCAGGGTATGCTTGAGGCAAAAATCAAGCAGCTTGAAGGGGTGATTGCCAATGCAAAAATTGTTGATACAAAAACGATTGATACCAGTAAAGTAACCATACTTACCAAAGTGACTATTACCAATATGGCTACTAAAAAAACGGTAACGTATCAACTTGTGGGTGAAAAAGAAGCGGACCTTAAAGCACAAAAAATATCAGGTACTTCTCCAATCGGAAAAGGTTTGATGGGAAAAGTAGTTGGTGAAGTTGCAGAGATTCAAACACCTGCTGGCGTTCTAAAATTCAGGGTAGATAATATCACCGTTTAATTTTATTGTATGACTTTGTTTTCTAAAATCATTGCAGGAGAAATACCTTCTTACAAAATTTTGGAAGACGAATATTTTTATGCCTTTTTAGATGTCTTCCCACTCGTTGAAGGGCATGTACTCATTGTTCCTAAAAACGAAACCGATAAGTTTTTTGATTTACCAGACACCTACCTTCAAAAAATATTGGTGTTTGCAAAACCAATAGCTGCTGCCATCGAAAAATCTTTTCCGTGTAACCGTTGTGGTATCAGTGTTGTGGGGCTTGAAGTGCCACATGCGCATCTTCATTTAATGCCTATCAATAGTGCCAACGATATCAATTTCACTAAAGAAAAAATGAAGGCAACGCCGGAATTATTGGCGCTAGTGCAAAGTAAAATTGTAGCTGCTTTATCATTGTAAAACGCTACTTTACAGTTTAATCTTTCCTGGATTTTTTGCAATAAAATCATCCCATCCTTTAAATCCTTTTCCACCCGCTGCCGCTAATGGCGATGAGCTTTGGTAGTAATGACATAGCGCAACGGCGAGGGCGTCTGTGGCATCAAAGTATTGTGGCTTTACTTCTATTTGAAGCGTTCGTTGTAACATTTGCCAAACCTGGTCTTTACTAGCGTTACCATTTCCCGTAATGGATTGTTTTACTTTTTTAGGTGCGTACTCGGTAACAGAGAGTCCCGTTTGCATGGCTGCGGCAATGGCTACCCCTTGAGCTCTACCAAGCTTTAGCATACTTTGTACGTTCTTTCCAAAAAAGGGGGCTTCGATGGCAAAAGTAGTGGGTTGGTATAATTTGATGAGTTCTACAACCTTGGTATGAATCATTTCAAGCCTCGCATAGATATCTTTTTGTCCTGTTAATTTGAGGGCATCAATTAAAATAACCTGCGGCGTATTACCAGTTACCCGCAGTAATGCATATCCCATCAGTTGGGTACCAGGGTCAATACCTAATATGATCTGATCTTTTTTCAATTTGATGTGAAATTACATGCTTCCTTTGAGATTCTACCTACTTTTGCTCAACAAGCATTTTCAATGATCTAAATGCCCAAAACACTGCATAAGAAACTCAACATATTTGTTCAATATCTGTTAGCGCCCATTTTATTTGTATGGCTCTGTTATTCGATCTATCATCAAATAAAAGCGCAGGAGCAACTACCTACTTTTATTCATTCTTTGCAGCAAATTCCATTTGGCACCGCTTTTAGCTATCTAATGCTGATAACTGTATTAACCACTTTTAATTGGGGACTAGAAGCATTTAAATGGAAACAACTCACGCATAGGTTGGAGCCTCTTTCTTTTAGGGCTGCTTACGCGGCCATATTAACGGGTCAAGCAGTTTCATTTTCAAGTATCAACAGAGTGGGTGAATCCATTGGTAAATCCATACTTTTATCTGATGGTAACCGTTTAAAAGGTGTGGTGCTTTCTTTTGTAGCAAGTGCTAGCCAACTTCTAGTAACTCTTTTGGTAGGCCTCCTTGCAATTATTTGGATGTACCCTAGTTTGTACTTACCATTACAAGCGCAATTACAACTATCCGAATTTTTTTTAACTGGGTTTTATGGGATCTTATTTTTTTTAGTTGTTCTATTCATCATTTGTTATGCAGCTATCCCATTTTTCGCAAATAAATTAGCAAAGGTTTCTTTTTTTTCAAAATATGTTTTTTTACTAGAATCCATCCAAACCATTCCTAAACAGTTGCTGCTGCAACTTGCGCTTATTTCAGGGGTTAGATACCTTGTATTTTTACTTCAATATGTGTTAATTTTTAATTTGTGTGGCGTAGTGATTGATGCGCCTACATTGATGGCACTTACGTCGATTCTTTTTTTAATTCTTGCTATTATACCTACCTTAACACTCGCAGAATTGGGCATTCGCGGAAAAGTGAGTTTGCTTTTATTTGGAATATATAGTACTAACACATTGGGTATTTTAGCAGCGGCAGGGGGCATTTGGTTGTTAAATTTAATTATTCCCGCTTGTTTAGGTGGACTCATATTATTACGTTTACAATATTTTCGAAAGCGCTCTTAACTTTGATCAGATGATTCATAAAATAGCAGCTTACTTTTTTGTCTGTTTATTTTTGGTACACCCTATAAAAGCTGGCGATGACTTTTGTGGCATTAAAAATTTTGCTTTTAATAGTGGTGAAGAAATCAATTATAACTTATACTATTCTGTCATTGGAATATACATTAATGCAGGTACTGCAAAATTTGCATTAACGCAAGAAAAAATGAATGAGATGCCCGCCTATCATGCAACCTGTATAGGCACATCCAATAGTCGTTATGATTGGATTTTTAAAGTGCGCGACCGCTACGAATCATACATCGATACCCTTCATTTACAGCCAATTAAATTTGTTCGACATATAGAAGAAGGGACCTATAAAAAGCAGGAAAATATTGTGTTCAATCAACAACTCAATACGGCAACTGGTGCAGAGGGCGTTTATAAAATTCCTAATTGCGTGCAGGATGTTGTGAGTTCTATTTATTATTTGCGCAATATTGATTTTAATAAATACCAAGTGGGTGATAAAATTCCCTTTAATTTGTTTTTAGACAATCAGGTGTATAATGTATATGTCAAATACCTTGGTAAAGAGCGTATAAAAACCCAGTATGGCACTTTTAATGCCATAAAATTTAAACCTTTACTTTTAAAAGGAACCTTGTTTGAAGGAGGTGAAAAAATGAGCATTTGGGTCACCGACGATTTAAACCATATTCCTGTGCGTATCGAAAGCGCTATTATTGTGGGTAGTATAAAAGCCGATATGATGGGCTTTAAAAATCTTCGCTACCCTTTAAGTTCCCTCGTTAGCGCTAGGTAGGTTTGTTGTAAAATAGGATCCCAATTAATTATAAATCTGCTAGTGTAAAGGCTTCGCCGGCTCTAATTCCTTTTTCTGTTTGAATTAGTTGTACGCATTCATGCACAGCGTCGTGTTCAAAAAAGAGTACGTACTCTTTATCTAAGGCTTCCTGTAAAAAAGATTTCTTTTCGGTGAGGGTAGTTAACGGAAACATATCATAAGACATTACATAAGGTAATGGCAAGTGCCCCACCGATGGCAGTAAATCGGCCATATAAACGATGGTATGTCCTTTGTAATGAATTTGAGGTAGCATCATTTTTTCGGTGTGTCCGTGCACAAACCTGATATCCATATAATTTGTAAATGAAACAGTTGTAAGTAACCCATCGATTGTAAAATGAGTAGCAGTCGTTTCTATCAGTGATAGTTGCCCCGATGCCTCAATGGGTAATATATTTTCTTTTAAAAATGAAGCCTTTTCGCGGTCATTGGGCGTCGTGGCCCATTTCCAATGTGCTTCATTGCTCCAATATGTAGCATTTTTAAATGCAGGGATTAATTTGTCTCCTTCTTTTTTGATAGATCCACCGCAGTGATCAAAATGTAAGTGCGTTAAAAACACATCGGTAATATCACTCGGCGTAAATCCATGTTTTGCCAATGATTTTTCTAGTGTATCATTCCCATGTAAATAGTAATGACTAAAAAATTTAGCCTCTTGTTTATCGCCCATACCGTTGTCTACAAGTATTAAACGGTTCCCGTCTTCAATCAGTAAGCAACGCATGGCCCAGCTGCACATATTGTTTTCATCTGCTGGATTGCTTCTATTCCAAATACTTTTTGGTACCAAGCCAAACATCGCGCCTCCATCTAGTTTAAAATTTCCAGCATTCACTGTATACAGCTTCATAGCATTATTCTCCTTTAGTTGCGTGTAATTTATTTGCTTTTGCGGCAATACCTAGTAGTATAAATCCGATCACAAAAAATACGATCAGTACAAGTATTGAATTTCTTTGTGAGCCTGTTATTTCATTGATAAAACCAAAACTAAACATACCAATTACAATCGCTATTTTTTCGGCTACATCATAAAAACTAAAATAGGATGTAGTGTCAGGTGTGTCAGGCATGAGTTTGGCGTAAGTGCTTCTGCTCAAAGATTGGATACCACCCATAATAAAGCCTACGCAAGTGGCAAGCGCATAAAACTGCATCACGCCATCTCTGGGAAGTAAGTAGCCCATAATACACATCACCACCCAAATTGATACCGTAATCATGAGGGTGGTAAAATTGCCTAATTTTTTGGAAAGCTTGGCAATGGTAAATGCGCCGGGTATGGCAACGAGTTGAATAATTAAAATGGCAATAATTAAATTAGTAGTAGGAATGTTTAACTCACTTTTTCCATAGAGTGTTGCTGCTAGCATAACTGTTTGCACGCCCATGTTATAAAAGAAAAATGCGACTAAAAATCTTTTTAGTACGGGCATATGGGTAAGTAGCTTCCATACTTTGTGTAATTCTTTATACACTCCCGTAAATATATTGCCTGAATGATTCTTTGTAGCCGGTTTTCCTTTGGGTAAGCGCCTTAATGCCCACTGTCCAAAACCCCACCACCAAATACCTACTAGTAAAAAGGATAGTTGTGATGCTTTACCGGTTGTGATACCAAATAGATCTGGCTTTAATACAAAAACAAAACAAATGATTTGTAAAATCACACTTCCAATATAACCCATTACAAAGCCTTTGGCACTTACCCTGTCTTGATCTTCGGGAGCGGCAATTTCTGGCAGGTATGAATTATAAAAAACAAGACTACTCCAAAATCCCACACAAGCAATAATCATGCATAGGAGACCATACAATAAATTGCTGCTATCATAAAAATAGAGGGCACTACATGCGATACTACCCATCGTGCAAAAGAAAAACAAAAAACTTTTTTTATTGCCTTTGTAATCTGCAATAGAGGATAGTACGGGGCTCATGAGTGCAACAATTACAAATGCAACACCAAGGGCGTAGTTGTAAAGTGCCGTATTGACAAATGTTCTTCCAAATAAGGTTACTGAATCTACGGTAGTAGCTGCGTTATCATCGCCGGTAACAGCTTCGTAGTAGGCTGGAAAAATGGTAGAAGTAATCACTAGGTTATATACACTATTGGCCCAATCATACATGGCCCAACCATTAATAACTTTTTTGGGTGCAGTTTGCATGCAGTCGTTTTTGTTTTCTTAAAGATAAGGGCTTCAAGTACAAAACAAAAGCAGCCGTCCAATTATTTTAAGATACCCGTGTAGATAAGTGCTAGTAAGGTGATACCTGCAATAATGCGGTACCATCCAAATAGTTTAAAGCCATGCTTCTGTAAAAACCCTATAAATAATTTAATAGCGAGTAACGCAACTATAAAGGCTACTAGATTGCCCACTCCTAATAGTATTAGGTTTTCTTTGTTGAGTAGGACTTCAGGGGTTGTTTTATAGGCCTTTAGAAGTTTATAACCCGTTGCTGCGGCCATGGTTGGAACGGCTAAAAAGAACGAGAATTCGGCGGCTACATTTCGGGTTAGTTTTTGTTGCATTCCACCAATAATGGTAGCAGCACTGCGGCTCATGCCAGGTATCAGTGCTAAGCATTGCCAAAATCCAATCGTCAACCCGTTTTTAAAAGTAATTTTTTCTTCTAATTCGATGGTTGGCGCATTGAATAGACTGTCTATAAATAGAAGTACAATACCCCCTAGTAATAAAGTTACAGCAACAGTAGTAGGACTTTCAAGTAATGCATCAATGGTATCAGATAATACAAATCCAATGGCGAGTGCCGGTGTAACGGCCACTAATAATTTTAAATAAAATTTCCAGTTAGTGAGTGGAAAAAACTTTTTATAGTAAAGCACTACCACCGATAAAATAGCACCGAGTTGAATGCATACTTCAAAAAGTTTGGTAAATGGATCTGCTGCAATACCAAGTAAAGAGCTAGCAATAATCATATGTCCGGTAGAAGAAATAGGTAAGAATTCAGTTAAGCCCTCTACAATGGCAATAACAACTGCTTCAAATAATTGCATGAATAAAAATTAGATTAAAAAACAAAAAGCCTGGGCTTATTTTGCTTTTTTAAAGATGGCGTAAATCTCAATGACAAAACCTAGTATAATAACAATAGGGGCAATGGTAATACGCGTAGTGCTATATACTTCTTTGGTATCAAATACAGCAGGGTCGGTACTTTTACCACCACTGAGTAAATAAAATCCAACTGCAATTACAAGCCCACCAATGAGCATCCAAGTGTAATTTGATTTTGTAAATAAAGTGGGTAAAGATTTTTTTTCGGAACTCATAATATGTTTTTGTAAATGTATTTATATCGAAGATAAGAAGCGTTTACTAATAAAGATCGTCTAGTTTCATTTTCAAATACTTTAATACACTTCGGTGTGTACTGTACACAGATATGCCAACGCCCATTAAAATCAGACCACCATATAAAAGTAAAGTGTGCTGAAAGTCTCTAATGGCTTTTAATTGTGGGAACTGGCTTTCTGCCCAGCTCACAATGGCAAATACCAGTGCAATGGCAATGCCAGAGCTGATCAGTCCATTGATAATGGCTTTGATGGTTAAAGGCTTAATAATAAAACCACGTGTAGCGCCCACCATCTGCATGGTTTTAATTAAAAAGCGGTTGCTAAACATGGCAAGTCTGATGGTATTATCGATGCTAATAATTACAATAGAGCATAAAATAATGGCCACCACCAAAAAGATAAGCCCAATTTTTGAAGCTCTTTCATTGAGGCTAGTCACTAAACTTTTTGGGTATTGAAGATCGGTGAGTTGGTTGCCATAACGAGCCATTAATTCAGTGGCAATTTTGCTCAATGAGTCTTGGTTCACGTACTCGGCTTTAGCGTAAAAGTCAATGCTTTCCGGAAGCGGGTTAGAATCTAAAATTTTAGCCCAGTCTTCACTATTTTCTTTGTTCCAAATGGCCTGAGCAGATTGTTTATTTACGTAAGTAACCGTTTTGGTATAGGGGCGCTCCGCTATAAAAGCCTGAATTTGACCAATGGTATCTTTATTGAGGGTTCTGAGGTAGGCACTTACGCGAATATCTTCCTTAAAAGTGTTGCCAACAGCATTGATATTTAAGAAAAACCAGCCCATAATACCCATTATAAGCAACACAAGGGCTACACCAATAATACTGTATATATAATTGGGTTTGCTGCGTTTCAAAGACATTTTAGCACTATCCGTCATAGTAAATCAGGTAAATTGGGGTTATATAGATTCAATTTCTTGTAAAATCCGGTTCAATCAAAGCTTTTCTGCTAGGGCTCAAAGGTAGTGTTTATGGCTAAAGGCTTACCTTTGCAGTCCAAAATAGAACCAATTTTTACTTAAGTATAACGTAAAAAATAGTTGTAAAGTATACGGCTAGCATAGAGGGTTGAAACATGGAATATAAATTTAGTGAAATCGAGAAAAAATGGCAGGCTGCTTGGAAAGCGTCGGATGCCTATAAAGTGAGCAATGAGTCTTCAAAACCCAAGTATTATGTGCTTGATATGTTTCCTTACCCAAGTGGTGCAGGCCTGCATGTAGGTCATCCCTTAGGGTATATTGCCTCCGATATTTTTAGTAGGTACAAAAGATTAAAGGGGTTTAATGTGCTACATCCCATGGGTTATGATGCTTTTGGTTTACCCGCAGAACAATATGCCATTGAGCACGGGGTTCATCCGGCGGTAAGCACCCATAAAAACATAGATACGTTTAGAGCGCAGCTCGATAATATTGGATTTTGTTACGATTGGAGTAGAGAAGTTAGAACTTGTGAACCTACTTATTACAAATGGACGCAATGGATTTTTTTACAATTATTCAATAGTTTTTACAATACGCAAAAAAGTAAAGCAGAGCCCATTCATCATTTAATCAACGCGTTTGAAAAAAATGGTAATGCGGCACATGAATGTCCATCAGATGCAATGCTTCAATTTACAGCCGACGAGTGGCAGGCGTATTCGAATCAGGAGCAACAGCAAATTTTAATGCAGTACCGCCTTGCTTTTTGTGGCCATGGCGAAGTCAACTGGTGCGAAGCACTGGGTACTGTTTTAGCCAATGATGAAGTGGTCA
>CAJBRT010000127.1 GCA_903958045.1 uncultured Bacteroidota bacterium
CCCAGTGTATTGGTGGTTCAAAATGACTCATAGCTATTTTTGATAAAGTAAGTTACAACTAATATTATTCGCCTAAAAACTGAGTTTGATCCGGAAGTGTAATTTCGATGGTTCCGGAACCCGCTTGCAATACGCACTGACATCCAAGTCTTGAATTAATACGAGGATTTACCGCTCTATCAATAAAATCTTCTTCTCTATCAGATAATTCTTCGAGGTGTTCCATGCCTGCATGCACATACATATGACAGGTGCTACACGCACAAACGGCACCACAGTTATGGTGCAGCTCAATGCCATTATCTAAACAAACTTCTAATAAACTTTGATCCGGCTCAATATTTGAAAGGGTTACCGGCTCTAAACCTTTCTGTTCAAATTTCACGTTTACTGTATACATAACTAGATGCTTTGGACCGCAAAAGTATTTCAAAAATGTGGCTACACCCATTTCGTTGAACAATTTATGTAGCGAAAAAGGAAAAAATTATGCACGGGAGGGCATTATCTTTGCGGCATGAAAATGAAATTGGGTCAACGCTTAGTCATTGGATACTATAAAAACAAATTAAGAACCCTTAGTTACTTATCTAAAGAAAAAGCCGCAGTGGAGGCCTTTCGTTTGTTTTGCACGCCCTACACCCGAAAAATTACCCAAAAAAGACCCGCCATTTTTACAAAAGCGACGCCTAAATTGATTGATTTTGAAGGTTTGGCCATTGTTGGCTATGGCTGGACGCCTAGTGCCCCCAATGGTAAAAAAGTAATGATACTGCATGGATTTAGCAGTTATGCCTATAAATTTGAACACTATGTACCCCTTTTATTACAGCTGGGTTACGAAGTGCTGGCTTTTGACGCCCCTGGTCATGGAGACAGTGAAGGAAAAATTGTAAACGCCCTTGTTTACAAGCGTTTTATATGCCAGGTAAATGAAGTTGAAAATGGGATTGATGCATTTATCGCCCATTCGTTTGGAGGCCTCGCCCTTTCACTAGCAATGCAGGATTTACCGGACGCAGCTAATAAAAAGATGGTTTTAATTGCCCCCGCCACAGAAACCACCACTGCCCTAGGGTGGTTTTATAAAATGCTGCAGGTACAACCTGATTTACAAGCGGCCATTGAAGCATATATAATAAGTATGGCTGGTAAGCCCATATCGTATTTTTCGGTGACCCATTCACTTACTGTTATTGATACCCCATGCCTTTGGATTCATGATAAAAATGATTCCATTTGCCCCTTTTCGGATACATTACAGGCACAAACGAGCGCCAAGCCCCACCAAGAATTTTTTATTACAGAAGGGCTCGGCCACAACAAAGTATATAGGGATCAAGGAGTTATGAAAAAAATTGGGGCATATTTAACCCCCCAGATCTAGGCTTTTGGGGGCTGTTTTTGACCCAAATGCGTGTAAGTTTTTTTATGTTTTCAAGGTTTCAACTAATATTGCAGCTACATGGCAAAGAATTTATTGATTGTTGAGTCACCGGCAAAGGCCAAAACCATAGAAAAGATCTTAGGGTCTGATTTTGAGGTAAAAAGCTGTTATGGCCATATTCGTGACCTTGATAAAGGTGATAAAGGTATAGATATACAAAATCAGTTTCAACCGAGCTATATTGTCCCCGACGAGAAGGAAAGAGTGGTGAAAGAACTCAGACAAATCGCTAAAAAATCGGGCGAAGTTTGGCTCGCATCGGATGAGGACCGCGAAGGAGAAAGTATCAGTTGGCACCTTGCCGAAGTACTGGGTTTAAACCCTGCTACTACCAAGCGTATCGTATTCCATGAAATTACAGCACCGGCGATAAAAAAAGCAGTACAAAATCCACGTTTCATTAATATGGATCTCGTGGATGCCCAACAAGCAAGAAGGGTGCTTGACCGTTTAGTAGGTTTTGAATTAAGCCCAGTATTATGGCGCAAAATTGGCATGCAAAAAAGTTTAAGTGCAGGCCGTGTACAAAGTGTTGCCGTACGTTTAATAGTAGAAAGAGAAAGAGAGATCAATCATTTTATTCCAGAAAGTAGCTATAAAATTGAAGCCATTTTTACGGCGCTAGATGTAAACAAAAAAACAGTTTCATTTAAAGCAGAAGGACCTACAAAAGTAAATACACAATCTTCTGCCAACGATTTTTTAACCAGTTGTAAAAGTGCTACATATACGGTAGATGACGTGACGGTAAAACCTACCAAACGCACACCAGCAGCACCTTTCACAACTTCTACCCTACAACAAGAAGCTTCTCGTAAATTAGGATATGGCGTAACCAAAACCATGTTACTCGCACAAAAATTGTATGAAAGCGGTAAGATTACTTATATGCGTACCGACAGTATCAATTTAAGTGATACGGCTATGGCGGATATTCATAAAGAAGTAGAAAGTAGTTACGGTGCAAATTATTATCAGCCCAGAAAATACAAGAATAAAAACGAAAACGCACAAGAAGCGCACGAAGCCATCAGACCTACCTACATGAATAATAAAACGGTAGCAGATGAAGAAACAAGACGCCTCTATGAACTGATTTGGAGAAGAACGATTGCTTCTCAAATGAGCGATGCCGCTTTTGAAAAAACGGTTGCAAAAATTAATATTTCTACCAACAAAGAACAGCTTACTGCTTCTGGTGAAGTACTCAAATTTGACGGTTTCTTAAAAGTATATTTAGAAGGAAAAGACGACGAGGATGATGATGACACAGAAGGCATTTTACCGCCATTAGCAGCGAAACAAAAACTTGACTTTGCGGAGATGACGGCTACCGAAAAATTTTCTAGACCAGGTGCTAGATACACCGAGGCATCCCTTGTTAAAAAGATGGAAGAATTAGGTATTGGTAGACCTTCTACTTACGCCCCTACCATCTCTACTATTATTAAACGTAATTATGTAGAAAAAAGAGATAAAGAAGGCGTTAAGCGTCTATCTAATTTACTTATTCTGCGTAAAAATGATAGCATCGAAAAAGAAATTGTTTCTGAAAATACCGGTGCAGAAAAATCTAAACTGTTCCCTACCGACCTTGGTATGGTGGTTACAGACTTTTTAAAACAGCACTTCGAAAAAGTGATGGACTATGGTTTTACAGCAAAAATCGAACAGGAGTTTGATGAAATTGCTGCAGGTAAAACCAAATGGAAAAGCATGATAGCATCCTTCTACACGCCATTCCATGAAAACATAGAACATACCCTCGAAAACGCAAATAGAGCTGTAGGTGAAAGAGAATTAGGGATGGATGAAGCTACTGGTAAAAAAGTAATTGCCAGAATGGGACGCTACGGCCCCATGGTTCAAATTGGTCATCAAGACGAAGAAGAAAAACCAAGATTTGCTAAATTAAAAGCAGATCAAAGTATCGAAACCATTACCATGCAGGAAGCCATGGAATTGTTTTCATTGCCGCGTGTGCTCGGATCGTACAACGACATGGAGCTTGCCGTGAATGTGGGAAGATTTGGCCCGTACATTAAATTAGGCGAACAGTTTATATCCATTCCAAAAGGAGAAGACCTGCATACCATGGATTTGGACAGAGCCATTGTACTACTTGGTGAGAAAGAATTAGCCGAAGCGCCAATTGCACACTACAAAGAGCTGCCTGTAACGAAAGGAAAGGGCCGTTTTGGACCGTTTATTAAGTGGGACGGTATCTTTATCAATATCCCAAGAGCCTACGATTTTGACAACCTGAGTAGCTCAGACATCAATGAATTAATTGAAAAGAAATTAGAGAAAGAAGCCAATAGGTACATTCAAAACTGGCCTGCCGATAAAATTAGTATCGAAAATGGTAGATGGGGACCCTTTATCAAGTTCAATAAAAAGATGCTAAAACTGGGTCGTAAAGCGGATGGTACAAAATATGAAGCTGCCGATTTAGCGGACGTTGATATCGAAACGGTAAAAGCCATGATTGAGCTTCAGGTTCCGGGCGCGTTTAGCAAAAAGGCCAAAGCACCAGCTAAAAAGTCTGCGGCAAAAACAGCGACTAAAAAGGCTGCTCCTAAAAAAGCGGCGGCTAAAAAATCGGCTCCTAAAAAGAAATCTTAAGCTCTACCCATATCACGTAAAAAATGTACGTGGGCTAAAACGGCTCTGCGCATGGTAGGATACTCAATGTATTGCAGGTGAAACTCGGCGCATACATTTTTTACAATCTCACTAATGGCAGGATAATGCACGTGCGATATTTTAGGAAACAAGTGGTGCTCGATTTGGAAATTAAGCCCTCCTACTAACCAGCTAATTAATTTATTTTTTGTTGCAAAATTTGCAGTCGTTTTAATTTGATGTGCCGCAAACTCATCGGGTAATTTATTGTCGTCATCCACTACCGGAAAGTCTGTGTGTTCTACCGTATGTGCCAGTTGAAATACAATGCTTAACACAAAGCCAGCAAACATGGTCATTACTAAAAAACCAATCAACCACTTCACCCAACCTAACAGTGCAATAGGCAATACCACAAAAACGGCAGCATGGTATACTTTTACCACCCAAAACTCGATATGATCTTTGAGTTCCATTTTTTTAAGTGGCACAGATCCAATTCGCTGAGAGAAATATTTTTTATAATCTGTAAAGAAAATCCAGAAAACATACAGTAGCATATAGAGGGCCCAAAAATATACGTGTTGAAATTTATGAATGCCGTATTTTTTTTGTGTTGGCGCCATGCGCATTAAACCACCCACTTCAATATCATCATCTACCCCATCCACATTGGTAAATGTGTGGTGGATCATAACGTGTTTCATTCTCCACATAAAACGGTTGGCCCCTAATAAGCTAATAGACGAAGCCGCAATTTTATTGAGCCATTTATTGGTACTAAAACTACCATGGCTACCATCATGCATTACATTAAAACCAATGGCGGCTACTAAACCTCCCATTACAATACACTCAGCAACCGCTAACCACCAAATAGGCGTAAAAAATACAACATGAACATACACGGCAATGAGTGCCAAAATCATTAAGATCGCTTTGGTAAATAACCCTGGTGTTCCAGTGGCATCTATTCCCTTTTCATCAAAATAGGCTTGTACGCGTCTTTTTAATTCGGCGTGCAAGGAATCTTTGGTAGCAGGAAATTTAGGCGATATGTAAGATGTAGACATGCGCGGTTTTTAAATGTGATTACACAAGTTAACACATAATTGGTTCTCCCCCTCAATGTTGTGCATAAATAGACCCGATTTAACATAGAACTTATTCGGAACTGCCAGTGAACGTTAAACAAAACAAAATAGTATGTCAATAATAAGCGTTGTTTCCCACAGCGCTGAATAACTAAATAGTGATGGTTTGTCTAATTTTATTTTAGTTTGGGTAAGATTTAGCAGCAACATGGAGCAAACAAAAGAGATTAAAGCCCTTTTTACCCTTATAGACGATCCAGACGAAGAAATATATTCTAGTATTTCTGAAAAAATTGTTGCCTATGGTAAAGGAATTATTCCAAACCTAGAACACTTATGGGAAACTACATTATCGGAAGACGTACAACAAAGAATTGAAGGCATTATTCAAAGGCTTCATTTTACAGATTTAATGCACGACTTTACGTGCTGGAAAAACACAACACCGCACGATTTATTATCTGGCGCACTCTTACTCGGTAAACTAGAATACCCCGATATGAATGCGACATTAGCGCTTCAGGATTTAGAGAAGATTAGAAAAAATATTTGGCTAGAGCTGAATAGTTTTTTAACGCCACTCGAACAGGCCAATGTTTTAACGAGTATCCTTTACAAATACTACAAACTTTTTGGTAACGAAGTTGACTACAAAAATGCCGACGATTTTTATGTACATAAAGTACTTGAAACAAAGACAGGCAATGCCATGAGCAATGGAATCATCTACCAAACATTGTGTGAACAATTAGATATTCATGCGAAGCTCATTAATATACCTAAACAGTGTATCCTCGCCTTTTATCATTCCGACTATGAAGAGGCCCATTATATTGGTAATCCGCAAGATAAAATACACTTTTACATAGACGCTACGAACGGAAATGCATTTTCGCATGCCGATATTGATAGCTATTTTGAACGCATTAATACCACACCTAAACCTTTTCATTTTAAAGCGCAGGAAGCACCAGACACACTGGCAATACTATTGAGTGAATTGAGTAAATGCTATAGCAGAAATTCAAAAGCCCACAAACAAACAGAGATTGCACAGTTGATTGAACTGTTGTCCTCAAAAAGCTAATGCTATGCTACCTGAAACCGACATCGACATCATTACCTATGCATACTATGATAGTCCTGTGGGTGTTTTAAAAATTGGTGGCACAGAACAGTACATCACAGAAATAAGCTTTGCAGCAAAAGAAACAGAACCCGCGCACAATACCACGGAGCCCTCACCCATACTACATACATGCACGGAACAGCTCATCGAATATTTTTTAGGCACGAGACAAATTTTTGATATTCCCTATCATCAATCCGGAACCGAGTTTCAAGAAAAAGTATGGGCCAAACTTGCAGAAATAAATTATGGCAGTACGTATAGCTACACCGATATAGCAAAAAAATTAGGCGACCCCAAAGTCATCAGAGCAGCCGCAGCAGCTAACGGTAAAAATAAATTAATGATACTCGTACCCTGCCACCGTGTAATTGGTGCGGACCGGTCATTAGTGGGTTATGCAGGTGGGATGCCCGTTAAAAAATGGTTATTGCAGCATGAATTCAGAATCAAACATGGCGTGCAAACCTTATTTTAACTCCATGTTGGTTTAGTGCAAGTGAACACCCGAAAATCCAAATGGCAAAAGATCGGCCGCTTTTTCAATCACATATATTTCACCAGTCGCACCCCCTAAAATTAGGCGCATCGATTTGTTTACAATAGACTCATATTCGGCAATGGCTTGTCTACACATGCCGCAGGGTGCAATAGGTATATTGTTACCACCACGCTCATTGTGATACGTAATAGCCATGGTAATGATGGGTACTTTTGGTTGCACAGTGGAAGCGGTACTTAACAAAACGCGCTCCGCACAAATACCAATAGGGTAACTCGCATTTTCTTGATTGCTGCCTTTGATGATTTCGCCATTTTCTAACATAGCAGCTGCGCCTACATTAAATTTTGAATACGGGGCATGGGCTAGCGTTAACGCAGCTTGTGCCTGCGTAAATAATGCTTGATCGCTGATGGATAGTGCATCAAGAGATGCAAAAACTTGGTACGAAAATTGAACGGTTTGTTTTTGCATAATGGTTAATTTTTATTGTATGAAATTAAAAAGGCGCTTCCACCTTGGTCCGTTTTCCCAACTGAGCCAAATTAAAGAAGCCTTTCCAACTATATGTGTTTCTGGCACAAAGCCCCAGAACCTGCTATCCTGGCTACGATGACGGTTGTCTCCCATCATCCAGTAGTAATTGTACTTTGGCGTATACGTAGTAGCCGGTTTACCATTAATCATAAACTGTCCGTTATTGATTGCAAATGTATTGTGCTCGTAATTTTCAATCAACCTTTGATACAGCGCAATATTTGTAGCCGATAAAACAATGGGCTTCCCCTTTTTTGGAATTTCAAGTGGTCCAAAATTATCGATGGTCCATGGGTAATTGACTTCATCATTAGGAAAAGTAATACCCGCATAGTTTTCGATATAAGGGGTAACAGATTTTACATTCGGTAGTGTTTTTAAAATAGCCGCTTCCGAAGGAGTTACGTTAAATTTAAAAGCACTATCCGATAAAGCGTCTAATTGACCTTTGGTATCGTTTACATCGATGTTAAACGTTTCTTTTAAATACGTAGGATCAAAAGCTGTTTTGTTGGTTACAACAATATATTCGGTTTGAGATGCAGGTGGAACAAACGCAGTTTGATTGTTAACAAACAAAACGCCGTTTTTAATTTGTAATACATCTCCTCCAACACCCACACAACGCTTGATATAATTGTCCGTTTTATCCATGGGATGCACGTGAATTGGAAACTCCGATTGTAACATTTCACGGTTGCCTTTAAACGAATAACGCAACTCATCGTAGTAAGGTCTTTTACTTCCATACTCCGGCAAATTAATAATGGTATCTCCGGTAGGAAAATTAAACACCACTACATCATTTCGATTTACATCTGCAAATGCAGGCAAACGGGTGTAGGGCACTTGAACAAATGTAGTATAGGAAGGCGCCGTTACAGAAAAAGGCATGGTATTGTGTACAAAAGGAAAGGATACCGGCGTTTGCGGCATACGAGCACCATAACTCATTTTATTGACAAACAAAAAGTCGTTTACGAGTAATGTTTTTTCCATACTCTCCGAAGGAATCACATAGGCTTCAAAAACAAAGGTTCTGATAAGTGTTGCGGCAACAATCGCAAATACACCCGCATCAATCCATTCACGCGCTCCAGATTTATGGTAATGCGCTAAAGCTTCATCGCCATACCATTTTGTATTTTTAGAAAACCCAATAAAAGGTAAATAAATAAAAGGTAAAAAAACAAGTAAGGCATGATCGAGTAAACTTACTTTTTTAAAATGCATCACATAAATGATGGTAATCCAAATCGTAATAAACTGCCCAGCAATTGGAATCAGTTGCAACCAGAACCAATATTTTTTAATACCGGTTACTTCCACCATTTGATAGGTATTATAAAATGGAACAAAAGCTTTCCATCCTTCAATTTTTGATTTATTAAATAACCCGTACACTCCAATATGCCATCCCAACACACCCACAATAAATAGTAAAAGTCCAGTCATAATTATTTGCTTTTAACGTTAACAAAAATATCCTTTTAGCACCCACATTGGCCATTTTAGTGTTAAAAGTTTATATAAATCGTGATATTTGGCAGGTATAGGCCAGAAAAGGCAATAATAGCCTGTTTAACGGCGAATGCTAGCCATTTGAAAGTTCATGCCAAGCATGTAGCTCCGTGGCGAAGAAGGGTTGTAATAACGCCTTCCTGCGGCATTGATATCGTTACCTAAACTATAAGAGGCGTTGAATAGATTGTCAACACTAACAAAGTATCTAAAACGCTTGTGGTTAACCGAAACACCAGACTGCATGAGCGTAAAAGGACTGGCGTACACATCATTGGCATCCGTGAGCGCAATTCTAGTAAGAGATTGCGACCTTACAAAAACAGATACGCTCTTTTTGTATTGATACGTGACGCTAGAAGTTACTTGATGCTTTGCATTCCCTGTTAAATCGTTCCCATTGAATATGTTGCCTGCTTGCTGATATTGCAAAAACCGGTAGGGCTGAAACGCATAACCAACATCTATTTGTAACTGATGTACTTTACTAAAACGAGTCACGTAGTTGAGTTGCAGTTCCGCACCTGCTTGCCGTGTAGACCCTGCATTTACAAAATATTCTATGCCAGCATTATTATTTTGCCTAACAATAGCCTCTTGAATACCAAAATGATACGCTGCTAATGTATATCGCAACTTATTTTGAAAAACACTTCCTTTTAATCCTGCTTCAAAATTCCAGCCATATTCGGGTACCAGATTTTTATAAAAGAGTCCATCGGAAGGTCTTATTTCGGCAAGTGTAGGCGGTGAAAATCCTTTGGATACCTGCACATACAAGTTTGTATTTTTTACTGCTTGATAGGAGACGCCCATTCGGGGTGCCAATAAACCAACATTGGATTTTGATTGCGCGGTTTCAGTTAAAATCGTACTTCGGTAATAATCATAACGCATATATGCGTTACTCATTCCTAATTCAATGAACCATTTTTTCTTACATCGAAGCGATGCATTTGTAAAATAAAAACCTTGCTTAGTGGTAATCAAATCCGAAAATTGAAGCGTATCACGCACCCCGCTTTTGTTGCCAAAATTATCGATTGCCGCGTCTTGCACCTGCCACTCGCCACCTACAACAATTTTTATTTCCCCAATTGGCTTTTGAAAACGCATGATTAAATGACTTCCCAAACTTGCATTTTTTTCCTGCCTGGTTTCGTAATTGGTAATAAATGGATTTTTAAAACGGGTATGGGTACCTACTATAAAATTTTGCCAATCCACATTTTTTGTGAACTGGTAATTATGATGAAAACTTCCGAGGAGCGTTTTGTTATACACCGCTGTTTGTTGGGTTACAGCACTTGGTAGTGTAGCAGTAGCTTGTCTGGCTAAGCGGGGATTTTGCTTCATTTGAGCGAGTGTCAACCCACCTGGCGTTTGATACATAAGATCGGTAAACAAAGCCATACCCTTTATTGTGTGCTTGTTTTTTGTGAGCGTGGCAAGCCAGGTAATATTTTTTTTAGCAGCCCCAGATTGATCCCGCCATCCATCTATTTTTTCGTTGGAAATAAAAAAGGTTTGATGAAAGTTTTTTTGTTGCAGCGTTACACGGAGATCTTGTCCGGTGTATCCAAAACTAGCCGCGCGCAAATTGAGAGACGCAGTATTTTGTAGGATTGTATCGGTTGCAAAATTAGATTGCAGCAACACTGCACCACCTGTTCCTAAACCATAAGCGGCACCTACTGGACCTTTCAGAATTTCTATACCGTTCACCAGCGAAAAAGGCAAAATATTGAGGTAGGTATTCCCTGTGGGATCAGAAAAAGGCACGTCATTCCAATACAGTTTTACATTGCGTATGCCAAATGGAGCCCTTAATGAGCTCCCGCGTATAGCAAGTCTATAACTACCCTCTGAGCGCTGTTCCATACGAACACCGGCCACCGAATTAAAGGCAGGGAGTAAAGTTCCATTTACTTCTTGCTGTATGATAGCAGATGAAATACGTGCAGTTGATACAGGCAGGAATTGCCCTATGTTTTTGGTGCGAAAAGCATTAACAACGACACTGTCAAGTGTCCCTGACATAGCAGTATCAATACTTGTTTGAGCAAGTGAGGTATTACAAATAAAACAGCCAATAAAAAATAAAATATGCCGGTTACTAAAATAGCGGGGGCACATTGTACTTATTTTCTTTGGTGCATCATTTCTTTAGCAAGCTTCACTGTTCTTGAAACATCAGGAATGGCAAGCGCCGTTAAATTAGGTGCATAGTGCATAGGTGCATCGGCACTTGTAATTCTACGAATAGGCGCGTCTAAATAATCAAATCCTTCTTTTTGAATGCGGTAGGTAATTTCTGAAGATACAGAAGCAAATGGCCACTGCTCTTCTACAATTAACAAACGGTTTGTTTTTTTAACACTATCCAAAATAGTCATCCAGTCTAGTGGACGAATGGTACGTAAATCAACAACCTCGGCGCTAATGCCTTCTTTTTCCAATTCGGCAGCGGCGCCAAGCGCTACTTTCATCATTTTATTATAAGAAACAATGGTGATGTCTCTTCCAGATTTTTTTACGTCTGCTTTACCTAATGGTATGTAATATTCGTCATCAGGCACATCGCATTTATCGCCATACATCACTTCACTTTCCATAAACATCACAGGGTCTTTTTCGTAACGTATAGCTTGCTTCATAAGGCCTTTTGCATCGTAACCATTAGAGGGAGATACAACTTTGATGCCTGGAATATTTGCATAATAACTTTCAAATGCGGTTGAGTGTTGCGCACCGAGTTGACCTGCACTTCCATTGGGTCCTCTAAATACAATTGGACATCCAATTTGTCCACCACTCATCGCAAGCATTTTAGATGCTGTATTTAAAATTTGGTCCATTGCTAATACCGCAAAGTTCCAAGTCATAAATTCTACAATTGGCTTTAAACCATTTTGCGCTGCACCTACTGCGATGGCAGTAAACCCAAGCTCTGCAATGGGTGTATCAATCACTCTTTTTTCTCCAAACTCTGCAAGCATGCCCTGGCTTACTTTATAAGCACCATTGTATTGAGCTACTTCTTCACCCATTAAAAAAACAAGCTCATCTCTTCTCATTTCTTCTTGCATGGCCTCTCTGAGCGCCTCTCTAAAAGCTATTGAACGCATAAAGTATATGGTTATTAATTGAGATGCAAAAATAGAGATAAATAGTGATAAAAAAAGCCCCTTACAGTGTAAGGGGCTTTAATTTTTTAGCGCGTACTGGCTAGATTAAAATACGTTATAAGCAAAGCTTACATAGTACAATCCACCAATGGCAGGGTTACCCCAACCTGTACGGTAGTATTTGTTAAGAAGGTTGGTTCCACCAACTTTCATGATTGTTTTGATAGCAGGGAATTTGTAACTAACCTGTCCGTCTAAGGTGTTGTAACCTGGCATTTGACCAGTACCAAAAGTACCTTCGTAGAAGAAATCACTTACATTTCTGTAAACTAGATTAAATCCATATCTGTTGTTTGTTCCAAAACCAGAATTAGCGAAAGTAATGTTTGTACGGTATTTAGAGGTATTGAAATAAGATACAAAACCAGGAGGCACATCACCAATCTCATCAGAATAGATGTTAGCTCCGATTGTAAAGTTTTTAGGCAATAGGAAGTCTGCAGAAGCACCCCATCCTTTAACAGTTACTTCACCTGGTGCATTTGTTGAAATGCTGTATGCAATTCTTGAAGATTCAAACAACAAGTTCATTGGGTTGTAAGAACCTCTAGATTGAATTACAGTTACACCACTGATAAAGTTTTGGTATCTAGAATTGTACATATAAGCATCAACCAATAACATTTTACCAAATAAACCCTTGTAACCAACTTCAAATGAAGTACTAGATTCTGGCTTGAATTCGCCAAAATTTTGTGCTTTTAACAATGTTGGGTTTGGAGCACCTGCCATAGCACTTGCACCAAACGCTTGCACACTAGCAAGTGTGAAACCCGGATTACCACTAAAGTTATAGTAATCACGTAATTGAGGTAAACCACCCATTAAACGTGTACCACCACCAACTAGTAAGTTGATCCACTGGTTTTGTGTTGTTGGGAAACGGTACGCTGTTTGATAAGACAAACGTAAGTTGTGGTCTTGCTTTAATTTGATAACAGCAGATGCTCTTGGGGTAAAGCGACCAGCAAAGTTTGTGTTTTTATCGTAACGACCAGAGATCGTAACTTTTACGATGTCTTTGAATAATTTTTGAGACAATTGACCATAAGCACCAAACTCGTTGATGTTAATAGCACCTAATGTATCTGCAAAAATAGTTCCTTCAGAATTTAATTGATATTGCTTGGTATTAAATCCAACTAAGAAGTCAGTACCTGTTTTAGCAAGACCTAAAGCTTCTGTTAAGTTGTATTGTGCGTCTACTACATTTAGTCTAGACTTGTCCATGAACTGACCACCTTCTAAACCATTCATACCAGCAACTTTTTTACCAATCGGAGTTCTAACAATTGATTGGAATAAAGGATGGTTACCAATAAATCCAGTTGGTCTGCCCTGATCAGCAAAAGTACGCGCAGCCATATGTGACATATACTGTGGAGCACCTTGTTGCATTGCTGTTACATAAGCAACCATATATTGTGGGTACCAAGAAGCACTTGGCTTCCATGCTTCGTTAAAAGTACGTGTTGCAATTGTTCCGTTAAATGAATTACCAGAATTTTCGTGGGTTGCATAAGCACGTACATACCAGTTTTTATGTTTTAATTCAAACTTAAATTGAGCCATTTTAAGGTCTCTTAAAGAATAACGGTCAGAACCAGTATACACTGAGTTACCAGTTCCATAGTTTGCAGAAAAAGAAGCTTCTACTTTATCTGTTAACATGTAGTTTAAGCTACCTGTAAGTTTGAAATTAGAAGTGGTAGGATCTAATACGTCACTTTCTGCATAACCTGTTCTGCTCACCATTTGGTTGCCAAACATGCCTCTTGCAGCACCATAAAATATTGGTGACATACCAGAAGTAACGAGCGCACCTAAACCACCAGCAGTTAATGCAGCGTTGTAAGCGGCTAAGTTTGCCGTAGGAGTTCTAGCCAAAAATGCGTTGAAAAATCCTACTGCTGCAGCAGGTACACCTGAACCAGCAATTACCGCATTTGCAATTGAACCTAGGCTCTGAGTTGTTTCATCACCATAAAAGTTTACACCATCATAGTTAGGATCTAAATCTCTCCATCCTGGAATGGTCATACCGTTTGGTGAACCAGTTCCTCTTGAATAGTTATTAGATTGATTCGCTAACCAATCTTGAGCAGTCATGTTTTCTGCTGTGATTTTATAAGCGAATTTGTCATTTACTTTTTTAGCCCAACGAACTGCCCAATCATTGTATGCAGAAGTTGGACGCTGAGCAGCATCAACGTGGTTGATACCTTGCTTGATTTGGAAACTTAACCCTTGGTACTTGAATGGACTTTTACTGTTGATTAAAACAGTACCATTCATACCACCAGGACCATATAGTGCAGAAGATGCACCTGGCAATAATTCCATATTGTCAACGTCTAATTCACTCAAACCAATAACGCTACCCACAGAGAAGTTAAGACCTGGAGCTTGGTTATCCATTCCATCCACTAATTGGTTTAAACGAGTATTACCACTGCTGTTAAATCCACGTGTACCCACAGATTTAAAAGTTAAGCTAGCAGTAACAACGTCCACTCCTTTTAAGTTGGTAAGGATGTCATAATAGTTAGTAGCTGCAGTATTTCTGATCGCAGCAGTGCTCACACGCTCGATAGATACCGGAGATTCTAAAATTCTTTCAGGTACTCTTGAAGCAGATACAACTACTTCATTACCGAGTGTGAAAGATGGTTCAAGTGCAACTTCAACAGTTGAACTTGCTGCATTTACAGTAACTTCTTTGTTTGAAAATCCAACAGAAGAAAACACCAATGTAACTGGGTAACTTTTGATGGATGAAAAACGGAAAGTTCCTTTATCATCTGTAAAAGTTCCAACAGAACTTCCCTTAACGGTTACAGATACAGCAGAAACCAGTTCTTTTGATTTAGCATTTTTTACACTACCAGAAACGGTAGTTGAATTTTGGGCGCTAGCACTAATTGTTACAATAGTAGCCATGGCCACAAAGAAACATTTGCTGTTGAGTCTTCTCATTTTGGCAAAATTTGGTTATAATTTGGGGGCAAAATAACACAAGTTAAGCTTTTGCAAAAATTTAATTTGTACCAACTGGCCTTGGGACTGTTGAGAAAAAGCCATTTCAATACCCCTTTTTTGTTGTTTTAGGTGCTATTTTTGGGTATGCAAAGCCTTCAATTCCCCTATCAGACAGCCATTTATCATGGAAAAGTAAGAGATGTATATACTATTGGTACCGACTGGCTCATTATGATTGCAAGTGATCGGATCTCTGCTTTTGATGTAATATTACCAAAAACTATTCCATATAAAGGTCAGGTGCTCAATCAGATAGCAGAATTTATGCTGCGTAAAACCCTAGACATTTGTCCAAATTGGCTACTCGATGCCCCTGCTCCCAACGTTTCTGTGGGCAAAAAATGTACTCCATTTAAGATAGAGATGGTGGTTAGGGGCAATTTGGTGGGTCACGCCTACCGGACTTATGCATCTGGGGCCAGAACGCTTTGTGGGGTGAGTTTACCAGAGGGGTTAAAAGAAAATGATTTTTTCCCTAGCCCAATAATTACCCCTTCAACCAAGGCATCGGAAGGTCATGATGAGGATATTTCCAAAGAAGACATTATTGCTACCGGGCTAGTTAGTGCCGAGGATTGGGCCGTTTTAGAAAAATATGCGCTTGCTTTATTTAATAGAGGTAAAGAAATAGCAGCTAAGCAAGGACTCATATTAGCTGATACTAAATATGAGTTTGGCAAAATTGGTGATACCATTTATTTAATGGACGAAGTGCATACCCCCGATTCGTCTCGATATTTTTATGCAGATGGTTTTGAGGATAGACAAGCGTCCGGCGAAAAACAAAAACAACTCAGTAAAGAATTTGTACGCGAATGGCTGATTCAAAATAATTTTATGGGCAAAGAAGGACAAACCGTTCCTGAAATGTCTGAGCAGTGGATTGACACCATTAGCAAGCGCTACATTGAACTATATGAAAAAGTAACGGGTAAAGCGTTTGTGCCAACTACATTTACTGATGATCAAATCATGACTGCGACAACAGCATCCTTTGCAAAATTTTGCACCGATTAAATTTGCACCCTACGCCTCTGGATCATTGAGTCTTGGACGAAGCCTTTTACTCTTGTTAAAAATGTGTTGCCCATTTCGTATACCCTTACGTAATTCTTTTTGACGTTCGAGGGGTAAATGAATCGTGTCTTGACAACGTTTACTACAACAGCCCTCATAGGTTTTTGCACAAGCTTCGCATTGAATAAATAATAAATGACATCCGTCATTTAAACAGTTGGTATGCGTATCGGCGGGTTTTCCGCACTGATGACAATTTGAAATAATATCTTCTGTAATCCTTTCCCCTAAGCGTTTATCAAATACAAAGTTTTTTCCTATAAATTTTTTTTCAATACCCGCCTCTTCTGCTTGATGCGCATAATTGATAATACCGCCTTCTACATGAAAAACATTTTTGAAACCCTGGTGTAACATATAAGCACTAGCCTTTTCACATCTAATACCACCCGTGCAGTACATGATGATATTTTTTTCTTCATTGCCCTTCATCATATCGGCAGCCATGGGTAGTTGCTCTCTAAATGTATCCGATGGGATTTCGATAGCCCCTTTAAAATGCCCTACTTCATACTCGTAATGATTGCGCATGTCTATAACAATGGTATCAGGCTTTTGTAGTAGTTCATTCATTTGTACAGCGTTCACATACCTTCCTTTATTTTCCATAGAAAAAGTTGGATCCGTTATACCATCTGCAACAATTTTTTCGCGCACTTTAATTTTAAGTACCCAAAAACTTTTGCCATCATCATCTACTGCAATGTTTAATCGAAGCCCATGCAAATGCTCAATTGAATAAAGTTGTTCTTTACATTTTTCGAAATGATAATCTGGCACACTTATTTGCGCGTTGATGCCTTCTTTGGCAACATAAATTCTGCCAAACACCTGTAATGGAAACAATGCTTTGTATAACTCGTCTCTAAAAACGGCTGGATTTTGTACCGGGAAATAGGCATAAAAACTAACGGTAATGCGGTGAAAAGTTTCCGCCATCATAAGCGCCTTTAACTCCTCGTTGGAGACGCGGTTGTGTAGAACTGCCATGGTACAGCAAAAATAGATAAATTATTTAAACACGATAGGAACAGTTATTCTAATCCCCGTTCTCACAGGCTCCCCTTTTTGAAAACCGTTAATAAGATCTACACGCATCACTTTAAAAATGTTTTCGATACCTATAATGGACTCAGTGTAGTTAACCATATTGTTTACATGCAAATAACTCACCCCTCCTACCAAAAACCAATTGAGTTTTCTAAATCCAGGAATTTTGTTGGTAATGAGTCCGTTTAAGTGATACTCGGCAAAAACCGTAGCGTAAAAACTAGCTTGATTGCTAAACTGATAATATGGTAATAACTGAAACCCTTTTAAATGCTCAATGGTAACATAGGCCTGGTTACCAAAATAATGTTGAAAATCGGGGGTATATAATTTGTTGGCGTTTATAAATCCTCCCGCAGTTGCCCGGTATTGAAAAGTACCTCCAAGTCCAAGCGGTAGATTATCAGAAACATTCAGAGACCATTTTGAATAATCGACATCACTTCCGAGTAAATTGGGGATCCCTTTTTTATAGGTAAGTGTAAAAGTTGGCGCTTTGGAACCAATTCCAATTTTTTGATCCGGGAGTTCAATATATTTTCCGCCGGGCTGCCAAGTCAATACGCCTGTAAATGTGGAAGCCTGGTGCCCCTCAAAATTTGTAGTTGAAGCAGGCGCGGGCGTATTGGTGCTGTAACTCCTATTGATATGATCAACAAAAACAACGGGCTTATCTAAATTTGGCAAGGCCAATCTGTCTTGGAATTGAAAATTAGCCCTAAAATTTAATCCGCTCCCCAGTCCTGCACCATACCCTACATTAAAAAATCTAGCTTCATATAATTTCAAAAAATTTCGTTCATATAAAATTGTTTGAATGGTATTTTGAGACTCTGGTATGGCTATATCATTGTTAAACTGAAACAGTTTTCTTCCAAAGCCAACGCCAATATTATTGAAATATTTTTTTCCAAAATTATACCGAACCGTAGCCGAAGGTTGTAACCTCGTATTACTAAATCCATACCGTACTAAAGGTTCGATGGATAAACTCTTACGCCCTGTATAGCGCTTTGTCCATCGAGGTGAAAAACTAGCATTATACCCTTCGATGGTATTGTAATTTACAGATCCAAGGAGTGCATCAAACTCAATGCGTGTTTTTTTACTTTGTTTATTGATGGTCTGACCCGTTAATAAAAAACCGGTGATGCTAAATTTATTACGCACCCTATCTACCGAATCTAGGTATTTAGGGTCTTGGCGGATTTTTTCCATACTGTCTTTTCGAGCATAATCTTTAACTTCCTCAACTGCCAGCGGCACAGGTCGAATACTATCCCAATAAGCAGTGCTCTTTTTATTGGAACTATCCAGGTATTTTAAATAAGTATTTCCAAAAAACTTTTTACCATAACTCGGCGCTAAATTAAACTGATCATAGACTTGCACGAAGCTTCCCGAAAAAGCAAAACCAAAAAATTTACCACGCGGATATATGACTTGATTTTTGATCACCCAACCCTGTTTTGTGGGCACATACAACTGCTCAATTAAAAGGGTATCGAGAAGTTGTAACTGCTGTTCTTTTAATAAATTAAGTTGCACACTATGAATACGCCAATCGTTTTCGATAATATTGATGATGCCAGAAAAAAGTGGTTCGTATTTCCTTTTTGGAAGCACGCGTATCCTACTAATTTCGATACCGTTTTCGTAAAAAGTGCCTTCAAATTTATAGTTGTAAAAAGCAAGGGCTCCATCGGCAATAGGTGACACAAACCCGCGAGGGTTAAGTCCATTACCAAGGGCTATATTGTTTTCATAAAAAGAAATGATTTGCGGATTGCTTAAGCCAAAGCCACTGCTTCGTCCACTCACTTTAGAGGATTTAACCTCAATGCGCTCTTTGTTGGGTACGTCTACGTAATAATCTGAAATGGTTTCAGACAAAAACAATATTCGGTTTTTAAGCGTATCAAAATTTTTAGGTGTTAATGATTTCCCAAAAAATGATTTTGGAAAATCATTTAATACGAGCTGTCCTTTTATATATACTTCGGCACTAAACTTTTTAATTTCATTTAAATAATCAGGCCTTTTTTTAATGGCTTTTCTGATAATTGCATAGGCAGGATCTTCCCCTTTTGAATTCACCACCACATCATTTAGTAAGTAAACTTGTTTGGTTAACACAAAGGGTAACGAAAGCGTATCCTGACCCGGCACGATTTTTATTTTCTTTTCTACCGCTTCAAAACCAACATAATTACAAACAATGGTATAGGACCCCGCCACTAGCGTCAATGAAAATTTTGCGTCGGCATTGGCGGTTACACCCCGAGTAGTGCCTTTAATTAGAACAGAACCGTGTGCAAGTTTTTTACCTGCACCATCGGTAATAGAACCCGTTACAACGGTTTGTGCAACCAGGATATTACCACAAAGCAAGCCCAGAGATACCATCAACAAATAACAATAAAGACGCATAAAAACAAAAATAGGCAGCTTCTCATGAATAGAAGCTACCTATTTGTTAAAAGGTAAAATTAAAGGTTTACTTGGTAGATTTACTACGCATAAATGCGCCAGTTAAGGCCGCAAAACCGCCTAAAAGTCCTCCCACAACACCCGTAAGGATAATGAGCGCAATATAAGAACCACCCAGCGGCAGTATTTGTGCGACTTTACTAGATAATAAGTGGGCATTGGCCAAGTCTTTGCCTGTAGCTAAACCAGCCCATAAGGCACCCACACCTAAAAATCCTGCAAAAAAACTTTTAGCTGGTGAATCCATGATAAAAAAAGCCACGATACCAGAAGTGCCCACAAAAAGCCACCAAGGAAATTGACTATATAACCCAACAGCAAAAGCTAAAAAAGCGTGTAAAAAAATTGCCACTATAAATTTCATAAAAATTAAATTAAGAGTTTGTAAAAGTTAAACGCCATTTCATTTGACTATTTTGTTTAGCCGCTTCTTTAGATAAAAATAATAGGCGGTAATATTTACCAGCAGCCCAACTATCAATAAAGCTGTCGTAATATTTACTACCAGGATTTCCATTTTGACCACCCGGATAAACACCATAGGCTTCAATACCATCAACTAAATGCACAACCATGCGCCAACTTGGACCATGGTTACCGGTGGTTGCATTAATAATATGTACACCGCCTCCTATTGGTAAATGGAGTCTACTCAGTGACGGTATTTTTAGTAAGTGATTTACACGCGTGTCTTTGTATGCACCCCAAGCAAGCGTTCCTTCTTTTTCCATTTGCGCTAATTGCGGCGTGGCTTTTTTAATGGCCGCAGTTACCGCATCAACCATTGTTTCTTTAACATTTGGTGTAGCAATATTGTCCTCAAAAAGAATGACTGAATCTTTTAGCATTTGTTCTAGCAGTGTAGACTCATCAGGCCACTGTAAAGGCAGTGCGGCCTTTTTAAATTCATCTGCCCAAACGGCTACTTCTAAACTATCCCATATGGCTCTAAATACCGATGCTCCTTTTTCATCAACGTCATTGCGCAAATTCCAATTACGCAAATAGCCCACATATTTTTTTTCTTCGGCATGTAAACTTGACTCATTTAAAAATTTGAAGATGGCAGGTCTAGCCATCTCCGCAAAAATATTATCGTTATTGGTTTGAAGCGCCTGCACATCGAGTGGCGTAACGCCAAACATGGCATTCAACTTTTTATTGATAATGATACCACGGTATAAAGGAAATGCATTCGCTGCTCCTAAATAATACGGATAGGTACTATCGGTAGACATTTGGTTGGCGCTACTTACAAAACCACGCTCCGGATTTTTCATCATTGGATTTTCGGAAGCTGGAATCATGCCTTGCCATAAATAACTACTATCATGCCCTGGCATGATAAAATCTCCTTGCCTATTCCATCTGGCAACAAAAGCACCTTGCTGTTTAATAGCAATATCACCACTTACACTCGCGAACGCGAAATTTTGTCCAGGACATGTCCAGTTATTTATAGCACTTAAATAATCATCAAAATTTTTAGCCCTGTTTAATTCGTAAAAAGTTTGAAGTCCGCTGCTACCATCTTGAGCCGTCCATCTTACTGCAAGGTATTTTCCATCAGAACCATTGGCATTATAACTTTTATCATACATGACTGGGCCTAGTGCCGTAATAGCCACTCTATCAATCGAATCAGGCTGTCCTTTTATTTTAATGCGCTCTTCTTTAATTACAGATTTTTGCCATGCACCATTAAACCAATACTCTTCCATGGTAGTATCTTTAAACTTGATGTCATAATAGTCTAGTACATCTCTACCCGCATTGGTAACACCCCAGGCAATGCTATCGTTAAAGCCAATGATAACGGCTGGCGATCCAGGAAAACTAGCACCATACGTACTATGCGTTGGCGTTGTAATTTGCACTTCATACCAAAGTGATGGTAAATTTAAACCAAGGTGCGGATCACTTGCTAAAATAGGCTTACCGCTTTTTGTTTTTGTTCCAGCAATGGCCCAGTTGTTAGAACCATTGTTTTTATTAGGTGCTTCTGGCGCATTAGGCGCAACAGAATTTGTTTTTGCAAAATACAAAGAGTCTAATGAAGCCGGCGCTAAGGCAGCCACAGAAGCTTTTTCATACAATGTTCCTTTTGGAATAATAGGATCCAAAGAATCCTGCACGTTGGTATATAATTTATTAAAATCTTCGTAGCCAAAATAATTTTTTGAATTAGTCATTTGAAGATCTGTGGTGGTGCCACGGCCTGTTAAATCATAAGACATGAACATTAAAAACAAATAGGTTTTAATAGGCGTCCAGGCTTCAGGTTTATAATCGAGTAATTTATATTCAAATGGAATTTGAGAAGGCTGTAATGATTTGATATATGCATTTACACCATTTGCATAAGACGTAACGGCTGCTTGCAAGGCTGGATTGTTGGCCATTTTTTTCATGGTAGCTTCTGCGCCTTCCAACATGCCTAGTCTTCTAAAAAAACGATCGGTAGCAATACGGTCTGGCCCAACAATTTCACTTAACCTGCCGGCTGCAACATAGGTTTGAAACTCCATTTGCCAGAGTCTAAATTTCGCATGCAAAAAGCCTTGTGTGTAATATGCATCGTTGTCATTGTTTGCATAAATATGCGGCACAAGTCTTTCATCCATTAATACTTCCACTTTATCCTGCAAACCATCCACTACGATATTTGCATCAAAGGATTTATTTTCCGGTTCGGCGTTTTGCCAAAAACCTTGTTGAGGCGATAAGAAATAACCAAGCCTTGGCGTTTTGGTTTTACCCACAGACAAAGGGGTATTAAGCACCGCCACAAGCCCCGTAGTAAGGGCGGCAGAAATAATAAATGGGACTATACGCATATCAATCGATTGAGCACTGAAATTAAGATTTTTTTTGGGGTAATTAAGGTTTTTATAATTGAACGCCAAGCCGGATATTTGCATATGGAATTGTCTACAGACACTAAAAACATATTAGGGCTTCAACTGCCCACCGATCCTCGCTGGGTGGACCTTGCAGCCATTAGCATTGAAGCCATTTTAACGGACCACGCCTATTGCGAGCAAAAAGCCGCGCTTACTTGCATCTCTTATATTCAGCGCTATTCGGACCGCGTAGAACTTGTAAAAGAACTAGCACCCATTGTTACCGAAGAATGGGGCCATTTTAGACTGGTATTGCAGGAGCTACATAAACGTGGTTTACAATTAGGCAAACAGCGTAAAGATTTATACGTAAACGCACTCATTGCGTTTCAAAAAAAAGGGGGTGATGAACCTACCCGCCTATTAGACCAATTACTCATGATGGCACTGGTAGAAGCCAGAAGTTGCGAAAGATTTAAAAGACTTAGCGAAGGACTTGCAGATGACTACCTGAAAAAATTTTACAGACGTTTTATGGAAAGTGAAGCGGGGCACTACACTTTATTTATTGACCTTGCCACCTTATACTTTGGTAAAGAAAAAACCCTGAGCCGTTGGAGTGAATGGTTGGCCTATGAAAAAGAAGTGATGGAGTCGATGGAAATTAGAGGAGACCGTATCCACTAGTGATACATCCACTAGTAATTTTAAGGAAGCATTTGCGTCTTTAACAGTGCTAGGTGTTTAGAAAAATCTAAAAAAGGAAACTGAGCAGATAAGGCTTCCATTTTTTGTTGTGTTTTTTGCAAAAATTGTTGGTGCTGATTTGAATGCACAAAAAAAGGCTTGTGTGTAACGGCTAAATTAATAGCAGCAACTTCTTTGATGATGTTTTTTGTTTCGGGTGTGGTGCAGGCTTGTAAAAACTTTTCCCATACATACTCAGTAGCATGGTAATTGGGGTGCACCATATCTTCGCTATAAAAACGGTAATCGCGTAAATCGTCAATCACAATTTCGTAGGCTGGAAAATAATAACTGTTGGCATCCGTATCAACAAGGCTATGCACCGCCTGAATTAAAGCAGCCTTACTCCTATTGTTTTCTACCATACCCTCACGCACATGTCGAACCGGACTAATGGTATAAATAATTTGTAAAGAATGGTTTACTTGACGCAGTTTTTGAATTAAAGGCTCGTATAAACTGGTAATATCAAGAGGCGTCAATAATTTTTTAGCAAACCAATTAGCAGGCGCTTTATGGTTATTGGCTGCCACAAAATTTGGCGCATAACCATCCGCTTGTTCTGTTAATTGATAAACCCACGCAGACCCGAGTGTTATAAATAAGTGAGATGCTTTTTTAATAAACAAATGCGCTTCAGCAGTGGATCCATTTATTTTAGAGAGCGCTTCTTCGGGTGTTGTTCCAGAAAAACGGCTATGGTGTTTCCAAGAGTGCCAGGCTTCATTATAATAAAATAAATCAGACTTGGTATATATTGGCGCATCGATATATTGATGCAATGCCTCGGCAACAGATACCGGATTAAATAAAACACCATTTGGATTTTCTAATACATGGAACAAATGCTTTGCTAATTTTTCGCCCATGTTTTCTGTAAAGCAAGACCCAATCATGAGCGTATGATCTCTATGCCCAATTGGACTTTGAAGAGCAGGAATATCAAACGCACAATGAAATTTCATACAGTAAATATTAAGCTTGTAACAAACGTTGTTTCATGGCTTCATACAAAACAATACCAGTTGCAACACCTACATTAAAAGAATCAAAAGTACCAGCCATAGGAATGGTAAAAAATGCATCTGCCGCTTTTGCCAAATAAGGCTGTACCCCTTTTCCTTCATCACCCATAATCACACAACAAGGATCTGTTAAGGCAAGTTCAAATATTTTTTTATCGGCGCGCATTTCAGAAGTAAATACCTGAATACCATTTAAGTGAAGTGTGTCCACCGCTTTTATTAAACTATTTACGCGGCATACATGAATATGTTCAAGTGCACCCGCGCTACTTTTAACGGCTTCGGCATTAAGTGCTCCCACTCCCTTGTCCGGTATAATAAGTGCCTGCGCTCCACAGCAGAGTGCACTTCTTGCAATAGCTCCAATATTTCTTACATCGGTAATACCATCGAGCATTACAAATAATGGCGCTTCGCCTTTTTCAACTACGTGATCAATTACTTGTTGTAAATCTAAATAGGCGACTAGGCCGGCAAATGCAATAACCCCCTGATGATTGGCTTTTGTTAAACCATTTAATTTTTCGGGCGGCACGAGTTGGATGGGCACATTGTATTCGCGCGCCAATTGTCTGATTTGCAAAATGGCTTCGCCTGAAATATTTTTTTGAAATAAAATTTTATCGATAGAACGTCCCGACTGTAATGCTTCTACGAGTGGTTGACGTCCAATAATTAATGCCGATTGTTTGATTGCCATGTAAAAATAAATTAGATAAGAAGGCCCTGCACTTGCAATAATTCAATTTTAGTAAGTGCAGCCACACTCATAGCATCGGTAATGGTTCCATCCGCTACCATGCCAAAAGCGTCCGATAAAGATACTTTTTTAATTTGTAAAGCTTCTGTTTCTTCGGGTTCCGCATCCTCCTGCATCAACTCCGTAGCCAAATAAATAATGGCGAGTTCATCAGAAACAGAATTGGATAAATGAAGTCGCATCAGCTCTTTATACTTTGCAGCCACAAGACCCGTCTCTTCTTTTAATTCCCGAATAGCGGTTTGAATTGGATCTGTTGATTCCGGACATCCGCCCTCCGGTATTTCCCAACTGTATGCATCAATTGTAAAACGGTACTGCCCTACCAAATAAGTATGCATGTCAGGAGTAATGGGCACAACGCCTACTGCAATATTTTTAAAATGAACCTTGCCATAAATACCAGGCTTACCCGCCGGATTGAGCACGTCATATTCGGTAACGTCTATCCAAGCATTTTGGTAAATGGCTTTGCTCTTTTTTATGGTCCAAGGTTTTTTTTGCTGCATGCTATTATATAACCGTGTCAAATATATGGCTAAATAAAAAGCCCCCACTAAAATTAGCAGGGGCTTTTTGTTCTCGTATTATTTTATTTTAAACCAAAGGCCTTTTTAACCTTTGCTACATAATCTAATTTCTCCCAAGTAAATAATTCAACTTTCATTGTTTTTGATTTACCATCTGGAGTTGTAAATGTTTTAGTTACCACTTCATTTTTACGACCCATATGACCGTAAGCAGCAGTTTCACTATACATTGGGGTTCTTAATTTTAAACGCTGCTCAATAAAGTAAGGGCGCATATCAAAAATAGATTCTACCAATTTACCAATTTGGCCATCGGTTAATTTTACTTTAGCAGTACCGTATGTGTTTACGTTGATGGAAGTTGGTTTAGCAACACCAATCGCATAAGACACCTGAACTAACACTTCAGAAGCTACACCAGCAGCCACTAAATTTTTAGCGATATGACGTGTTGCATAAGCAGCAGAGCGGTCTACCTTACTTGGATCTTTACCAGAGAAAGCACCACCACCGTGTGCACCTTTACCACCGTAGGTATCTACGATAATTTTACGGCCTGTTAAACCAGTGTCACCGTGTGGTCCACCAATTACAAACTTACCGGTTGGGTTAATATGATACTTGATATCCTTGTTAAATAATTTAGCGTACTTTTTGTACTTAGCTTTTACGCGCGGGATTAAAATTTCGATAATATCTTTTTTAATCTTCTCGAGCATCTTGCCTTCTTTATCAAAATCGTCGTGTTGTGTAGATACAACAATTGCATCAATACGTACAGGCTCGTTTTTATCGTTGTACTCAAGGGTTACTTGAGACTTTGCATCTGGACGTAAATATTTGATGGCCTTGTTTTCTCTTCTTAAGGCAGCAAGTTCAATTAAGATTTTGTGCGCTAAGTCAAGTGCCAATGGCATGAAATCATCGGTTTCGTTGGTTGCATAACCAAACATCATACCCTGATCACCAGCACCCTGCTCTTCTTTCTTTTTTCTATCCACCCCTTGGTTGATATCGGCAGATTGTTCATGGATAGCACTTAATACACCACAGCTATCTGCTTCAAACATATATTCACTTTTAGTGTAACCAATTTTCTTGATCACATCACGTGCAATGGTTTGAACGTCTAAATATGCTTTAGATTTTACTTCACCTGCAAGTATTACTTGACCAGTTGTAACTAAAGTTTCGCAAGCCACTTTTGATTGTGGGTCAAATGCTAAAAAGTTGTCGATTAAAGCGTCAGAAATCTGATCCGCTACTTTGTCTGGATGTCCTTCAGAAACACTCTCGGAAGTAAATAAATAAGGCATGAATTTTTGTTTATAGCTTATAATAAAACACAAATATAAGTAGTAATTGAATACTTATATTCTAGAAAATATAATACGTAATCGCATTCTAAAACGCGTATGTGTACCACCCCCAAGTCTTACACGACCTGTCGCCACATCATTACCATCTTGAGGACTCAAATAATATACCTGAACCGCAGCAACTTGTGGGTAAGGTTCTTTATATAAAATAGAGTCGTTAACAGGTGCCGATAAACGAAGTGTGTATGAGCTATCTTTGCGGGTTACAATACCTTGCACATACCTACTAATATCAAATGAATAGGCTGATATTTTAGAATAGCCTGGCACCGATTTAGATAAAACAGATCCACCAAAATTGGACTTATTAGGACCTTGGTTAGGCGAAAAAATATAGTCGTTAGGAATATTGTATTTTCTATTTTCGACGGTATCAATAGCACTCAGTAACAAATACCTTGGCGGAGCCATGTAGGCGTCTGTAGTTAACAAATTGGCGTCGTCAGGGATCTGCTCTGCAATAAGCTCGGCCTTATGAATAATTCGGTTACTAAGTCCTTTAAGACCAGGAATTCTTACACGCACATACGCACCTGGACCCGATTGTACATATACAATTGAATCTGATTTATTGGTAGTAGCCGTGTATTTTGAAATCTCAGCACCTACTCTGTTGCGCGTAATTAAATTGGCATTACCCCCAGAAAAAGAGTTAAATCTAAAATAAGCAACCGCTGTATCTCTAAGGGTTGCACCCGCAGAGGATGAGTTGTAATAAAGGGCAAATTTTGTATTGGTATCTGCTAAATTAATATGAATAAGCGCATTTGCCGGAGCTGCCTGATCAACCGTTAAAGCAAAACCTGCAAACAAAGATTTAAATGCAGAATCTGTGCGGTAAGCATTGGTGGTGTCGTAATTACTAATAAATCTTCTAGCAACATCCGCCCTTAATTTAATTCTGATTTGATTGTTAGCGCGCTCATACCTATTGTTTACAGAATCTGATAAACGAGGAATATGAATGGTAACAGGATCAGCTAATGTTCCTTTGGTTCTGAATGTATAAGCACCTGGATAATTTGCGGCGTAGTTATAGTTTGAAATTAAAGGTGTTGCGGGATCGATTTCTGAAACTGTATGACGTAACGGTGATGATGTATCACAATATGCATATCTGTAACTTAAAATTAAAACGGCAGAGTCAACACGAATACTATCTTTTGCACCTGGTATGGCGAAAGGGAAAAACGGTGGTGCTAATTCGAAATACATAGCTGCCGTAGTTTTTCCAAACAAAGGATCGTTTGTAATGGCGCCCAAAACATGGTTGTCATTTTTATACACCCGCACAGAATCGTTTTCCATGTAGGTATCTGTAATTACATCTAGTATGGTGTCTTTGGTAATTACACCGTCAATTATTGGAATTAATCCAGCACCAAGTTCTGTGGAAGGAACTTTTGTACAGCCCACAAAAACCATCAACATCAATCCGAAAAATCCTATAAAATTACGTACTGTAAATTTTGAATGCATGTTAGTCTAATTACTTGCCCGCAAGGTCGTTGTACAATTCTAAATACTCTGTTAAATCCGAGTCCCATCCTTTAAATGGAACTACTTTTTTGCCTTTAACTTTTGCAAACTCGGCTGTTAAGCTCGCTTCAATTTGATCGGAACCAAATGAAATGGCGTCTGCAAAACTAGCACCTCCTTTAAAGAGGGCGGTATTATTAGATGCTTTAAAAGCTTCTAAATCTTTTTCTTTAACGTTGGTGTTAATGAGCGCCTGCTTCATAAAATCTGGCCCTAACTCATTTTCAAAGGTATTTTGACCAATGGTAAAAATCACTTTGCTATTTCCAAACACAGGTTCTTTTTTGTAAGCCGTTTTGATATACGCAGGAATAAGGCCGGTCATCCAACCACTGCAATGAATAATATCGGGAGGCCAACCAAATTTTTTAACCGTTTCCAGAGCGCCTTTACAAAAGAACACCGTTCTTAATGCGTTATCGTCAAACCAATTATCTGATTCGTCATGAAAAACCTGCTTGCGCTTGAAAAAATCTTCATTTTCTAAAAAGTACACCTGAAGTCTTGCATTGGGTAAAGACGCCACTTTAATTTGTAATGGATAATCATCTTCGTCGACAGAAACATTGATGCCCGATAAACGAACTACTTCGTGTAACCTATGTCGTCTTTCGTTGATCACCCCAAAACGTGGCATGATACAACGAACTTCTAACCCACTGTCGTTACTTTTAATAGCTAATTTGTTAATGATTTCTGCAAACTCTGTCAACTCCAAATAAGGAGACATCTCGGTAGCAATAAACAGTATTCTTTTCTTTGTAGACATGAGTCACCAATTTTATACCTAGAGCCTAAATTAAGGGAGCAAAGGTACGAAATTTATAAGGAATCGAGCTAGCACAATGGTTTGACCCAAAAAAAGCATGAATTTAGCTATTCATGATAAGTTTATATATTAACTTTTTATAGTATATATACTATAAAAATTGTATTCATTTAAATGGTAGAAGGCCTTACATTTGTTTGGACCTTACTACGTATCATGAAAAAGCAAATCAGCGCTATTTTAAAATATGCCTTCTTTTTTGGACTAGGCCTTTTTTTAGTATGGTGGAGCTTGCGCCAAATTCCGGCCAATAAATGGGACGAATTCATGGATACTTTAAAAGGTGCCAAATACTGGCTGATGGTTCCTGTGTTCGTGATTTTATCCCTTAGCCATATAGTTCGCGCATTAAGATGGCGCATATTAATGGAACCCATGGGCTACAAGCCTAGTATCCCTAATACATTTTTTGCAGTGATGATTGGTTATTTGGCCAACCTTGCCATTCCACGTTTAGGAGAAGTTTTAAAATGTACCCTACTCGCCAAATATGAAAAAGTGCCCGCCGAAAAATTAGTGGGTACCATTGTAGCGGAAAGAGCCGTAGATGTTTTATCATTAGGCATTGTTTTTATCATCACACTTCTTACCCAAACAGAGTTAATTGCCTCCTATGGCATGCAGTTATTTAAGCAACTCTTTGAAAATAAATCCGGTCAATTTTCAATGCAAAAAATTGGCATGGTTGTGGGTGGCATCATCATAGTTATTATCCTGCTAAAAATATGGAGTCGCAAATATGGTCACCTTCCATTTGTCATGTCTGCTAAAAAAATATTGAGTGGTATTTGGGAAGGCGTTTCCAGCATTCGATATCTTCAACAAAAAGGATTGTTTATTTTTTACAGTGTTACTATTTGGGCATTGTATATTGGCGGAACCTGGGTTGGACTAAGTGCCACTGCTGGTACAGCTGGACTAGGCTTTAATGCAGCCCTTGCGGCACTTGCCTTTGGTAGCATTGGCATGATTGTAACCCCAGGTGGTATTGGCGCATATGCTTTTTTTATTGCAAAAATTGTAGAAAAAATGGGCGTGCCTTTTGAAATTGGATTTGCCAATGGAACCATTCAATGGTTTGCACAATTTATTATTGTATTGATTGTAGGAAGTGTATGTCTTTTACTACTTCCCATTTATAATAAAAACAAAATGTCAAATGAAAGCAATTGAGGCCATTGAATTGAAAGAATTTTCGCTAGAAAGACTTTTAACACAAGTTGCCGCTTGGCGTATTAAAGGCAAAACAATTGCCTTTACCAATGGATGTTTTGACATATTACATGAAGGGCATATTGCATCACTCAGTGCGGCTGCTAAAGAAGCTGATTATTTAATTGTAGGATTGAACAGTGACGCCAGTGTAAAACAGTTAAAAGGAGATTCAAGACCTATAAATAACGAGCAAAGCCGTGCGATAGTATTAAGAAATTTAGCAGTCGTAGACGCTGTTGTTATTTTTAATGAACAAACACCGCTAGCATTAATCACTGCCCTTTTACCGGATGTACTGGTTAAAGGAGGCGATTATACCCCCGATCAAATTGTAGGCGCCAAAGAAGTAATGGCGGCAGGCGGTCGTGTGGTTATTAACCCCATTGTAGAAGGATTTTCTACCACCGGAACCATCCAAACAATTAAAGCGCATTTTTCATAGACTGCTTGCTATCTACCGATTAAGCCTTTTACTTCACCCAGTTATGCGTATAGTTTGAAGCAGCGCTATTAGTTTTATTATGTTTATACAACTTAATTGAAACCATTTTGAAAGAGAATAAAAAAATACTGAACATCCTCACCCATTTAGTGGCCTGGATTTGCCTTTTTTCGGTGCCTTATTTGGTTTTCTTTCCAAGGCTCCGTGAGTTTAACATGAGCGATCATATGATGGCTACCATTCTTATCAATTATGTATTTATCATCTTTTTTTACTACCTCAATACACAATATTTAGTACCTGCACTACTCATCAATAGAAAATGGTGGTTGTACATTTTATCGGTGGTTGTATCCTTAAATATCTATCTATTTACACCCAAACAAGTAGCGACCATTTTTGCTACGCCAGAATATGTCGAACAAAATGGAAATTATATTATCAACCCTGCATTTAAAGGTGATAAAAAAATGACCAGAACACCTAGGAGATCTAGAAGACTTGCAGATCCTTACAATACCGTTTTATTTTTATTGGTTTTATCATTTGGAACCTGCATTTCAGTTACGCAGCGCTGGTTAAGCTCCGAACAAAATAAAAAAGAAACAGAGAATGAAAAACTAAATACAGAGCTTTCGTTTTTAAAATCGCAGATCAATCCACACTTCTTTTTTAATACCCTCAATAATATTTACAGTTTAGCGATTACAAAAAGTGAACAAACGGCCCCAGCTGTCATGAAGCTTTCGTCAATCATGCGGTATATTTTATCTGAAACTGAAAAAGATTTTGTGCCTCTACACAATGAAATTGAGTTTATCCAAAATTATATTGAGTTGCAACAAATGCGGGTAACCGATAAAGTATCGATTGCCTTTAATACAAGTGGAACTATTGACGAATTACAAATTGCGCCACTACTATTTATTCCATTTGTAGAAAACGCATTTAAATATGGTGTTAGCACAAAAGAGGCTACAAGCATTGATATACAAATTCATGCAACCCCTAACCAAATTGTATTTGAAGCAAAAAATACAATCGCCACCAATATTTCAACCCATTTAGATAGCACAGGTATTGGTATTAATAATGCCAAGCGAAGACTGGCACTTTTATACCCGGGCATGCATCAGCTTAACATAAGCACACAAGACAATACCTATCAAGTTTCTTTACACATTAACTGTTAATTGTATGATTACATGTATTGCCATCGATGACGAACCACTAGCACTAAAAATTATTGAAGAATACTGTTCTAAAATATCTTTTTTACAACTGGTTAAAACATTTAGTGATACGGATTTAGCAGGCGCATATCTAAAAGAAAATAAAGTAGACGCTTTGTTTTTAGACATACAAATGCCTGATATTACAGGTATTGAATTCTACAAAAGCTTACCCCATAAGCCCATGGTGGTATTTACAACTGCCTACAAAGATTTTGCAGTAGAAGGATTTAATGCAGATGCTGTCGATTATTTGTTAAAACCCTTTGAATACGACCGCTTTTTAAAAGCCGCCTATAAAATAAAAGAATATACCGAGTTTTTAAGTGCACAAGAAGTACAGCTCAATTCAATTTTTGTGAAGGTCAACTACGAGATCATGAAAATTAATTTGAAAGATGTAGACCTGATTGAAGCACTTGACGATTATATTAAAATCTATACAAAGCCCACGCCCGTTCTTACCTTAATGACCCTTAAAGGTATTTTGGAAAAGTTACCCACGCGCGATTTTATTCGGGTGCACCGCTCCTATATTGTACCCATTGCCAAAATTGACAAGTTTAGCAAAAGCAAAATTTGGGTAGGCGAAAAAGAAATTCCCATTGGAAGTAGTTATGGCAGCGTCTATGACCAACTACTAGCGCATAGCCATGCCAAATAACCATCTGTTTGAGTTGCAGGTTTTATGGTGCATCTTTTTATAATTTTATTAAGAGTTTGAACCCACAATCACAAGTTAGAAACCTGTACTTTAGCGTCATGAAAATGCGCCTACCCCTTGTTACTATTCTTGGATCTACCCTACTGCTTTTTAATGGCATGCAGCAACTCCATGCACAAACGGTTCCTAAAAACTGGCAAGCATTAGACCCTAGTGCTGACAAGGTATTAGGCATTAGTTTACAAAAAGCCTACGACTATTTAGGGGGTAAAAATAAAAAAGCCACCCCCATTATTGTAGCAGTATTGGATTCGGGCATCGATACCACACACGAAGATTTAAAAAATATTTTGTGGACCAACACCAAAGAAATTCCGGGCAACGGTATTGATGATGATAAAAACGGATACATAGACGATGTGCATGGTTGGAACTTTTTAGGAGGCAAAAATGGACAAAGCGTTAAAAGAGCACCAGATGAGCGTTCCAGAATTTACCATAAATACAAAGCGAAATTTACAAACCCTTTATTGGATACAAACACGCTAAGTATTTCAGATAAAGCACTTTTTGCTACCTGGAAAAAAACGGAAACAGAATTAAATTTTAGTGACGAAGAAAAAGACCAACTAAAATATGTTGAAATGCTAGCGAGTGCTTTTAAAAAGCATGACAAGGTATTAAAGCAAGAAATGAATGTAGTAAGCTACAATAGAGAATCGCTCACCAAATTTACACCCACTACTATTATTGGTAAAGAGGCTAAACTAGGGCTCTTATCGTTACATAGGCTCATGCAATTAGACGAGCAGGAATTAAATACCTATACCATTGCGCAAATAGATGAATACATAGAAGGCAAGACCGTCGCTTTTGGTGCCAAAGAAAAATTACCCAACGACGAAAGGGCTATTATTGTTAGAGACAACTACTATAATTTTTTAGACGCCTATTATGGCAACAACGACATCATGGGCCCTACCCCTAACCATGGCACACATGTAAGTGGCATTATTGCTGCTAGCAGAAATAACGGTACCGGAATAGATGGTGTAGCGGATGCTGTAAAAATTATGATGCTGCGCGTGGTACCCGATGGTGATGAATATGATAAAGACGTTGCGCTTGCCATTAAATATGCAGTAGACAATGGTGCGAAAGTGATTAATATGAGTTTTGGGAAATCTTATTCACCCGAAAAATATTGGGTGGATAGTGCCGTTGTATACGCGGAGCAAAAAGATGTTTTACTCGTACACTCTGCAGGTAACGAAAATTATAATTTAGATAGTATCACTGTATTTCCAAATGCATACTTAGCAGCCTACAAAAAAAATGCAACTAGTTTTATGACGGTTGGCGCTAGCAGCGACACCCTTATTACAGAAGCTAGTATCGCCGCAGATTTTAGCAATTATGGCAAACAAAATGTAGACCTTTTTGCACCTGGCGTAAAAATATATTCAACCCTACCTGGCGGCAACGTTTATGGCAATCAAGACGGTACCAGTATGGCAACACCCATTGTAACAGGCGTTGCAGCAATACTTCGTACCTATTACCCTAGCCTATCTGCCAAGCAAGTAAAAACAATATTGGAAAAATCAGTGTACGTTCCGCAGGCAACAGCGCCTTGCTTACTTCCTGGCAATAGCAGCATATCTACACCATTTAATAGACTCTCAAAAACTGGCGGTATTGTAAATGCCTATAACGCGGTGGTACTTGCAAATAGTATGGGTAATAAATAAGAAAGCCCCAACAAAATGCTGGAGCTTTCTATCTCGGAGGGGGTGTAAATATTATTTAGCAAATAAATGCACAGCAATTTGAACGTCTTTAGAAGGACCTGCATAAGCAATGCCTAATAAGGTACGATCAAGGCTAAAATAAGCTTGGCCAAATAGTCCTTTTTCAGAAGCACTTCTAATATTAGAAGCGAAACTTACTGGAACGCCAACACCTTTGATGTTTAAAGTTCCGTTGATGGTACAAGCAGTTGCGCTTGAATAATCTACAGAAGAAATGGTGTAAACAGCTTCACCAAATTTAGCTACGTCAAAAAAGTCAGGACTTTTTAAGTGACCTGCTAATTTTTCACCAGCAGCATCGGTAACTTTTAAATTGGCTAGGTCGATTACAAAAGAACCACCTACTAACTTACCGCCTTCAACTTGAACGCTTCCACCTTTTACGGTAAAAGTACCAGTATGAAAATCGGCAGCTTTTGAGCCAATAAAGTCTACTCTGCTCTTATCTGATTGTACAGCTAAGGTAACAGGCGCTTTTGGGTTTTTGGGGGCGATAAATGCTAATGAACTCACTAAAAAAGCGGCTCCTACTAGCAAAAAGGATGTTTTTTTGATCATTGTATTGAATTTTAAGTGTTTATGAAGCCTATTAACGTAAAATTAAGGGTTTTAATGTAAAGCCGTTTCGCTTATCTTCGCAAAAATTTTTTTGTATGAATCTTCATGAGTACCAAGCTAAAGAACTCCTAAAAAAGTACAACGTTCCAGTACAGGAAGGTGTAGCGGTAGAAACAGTAGACGCAGCAGCTGCGGCTTATGCCACTTTAAAGGCCCAAACCGGTAACAATTTTGCTGTTATTAAAGCCCAAATTCACGCAGGTGGTAGAGGTAAAGGTAAAATAGAAGGAAAAGAGCAGCGCGGTGTAGCAGTTGCTAAAAGCGAAGACGACGTAAAAACAATTGCTGGTAATTTATTAGGCGGTACCCTGGTAACCATTCAAACAGGTGCAGCTGGTAAACTTGTCAATAAAATTTTAATAGCGCAGGACGTGTATTATCCGGGTCCTAACGAAGTAAAAGAATTTTACTTGTCTATATTATTAGACAGAGCAAAAGGCATGAATGTTGTGATGTATAGTACCGAAGGTGGTATGGATATTGAAGAAGTAGCACACAACACTCCAGAAAAAATATTTAAAGAGTGGGTACACCCAGGTGGCGGATTGCAAGGTTTTCAGGCACGTAAAATTGCTTTTAACCTAGGCCTTTCTGGTGACGCTTTTAAAAACTGCGTAAAGTTTGTAACCAACTTATACAATGCATACGTAAACCTAGATTGCGGCATGCTTGAAATCAATCCTTTGTTTAAAACATCCGATGAAAAAATCATTGCGGTGGATTGTAAAATGAATATTGATGACAACGCACTCATGCGCCACGCTGATTTATTAGCGATGCGTGACGTTTCTGAAGAAGATCCGACCGAAGTAGAAGCAGGTGAGTTTAATTTAAACTTTGTGAAACTAGACGGTAACGTAGGTTGTATGGTAAATGGTGCAGGACTTGCCATGGCAACCATGGACATGATTAAGTTAAGTGGTGGTGAGCCAGCTAACTTCTTGGACGTAGGTGGTACTGCAAATGCACAAACCGTTGAAGCAGGTTTTAGAATTATCATGAAAGATCCTAACGTAAAGGCAATTTTAATTAACATCTTTGGCGGTATCGTTCGTTGTGACCGTGTTGCTGCTGGTGTTATTGAAGCCTTCAACAAATTAGGCAATATCAATATTCCAATCATTGTTCGTTTACAAGGAACCAATGCAGTTGAAGCTAAAAAATTAATTGATGAGAGTGGACTTAAAGTTCAGTCAGCTATTCAGTTAAGCGAAGCTGCTGACCTTGTTAAAAAAGCAGTTGCTTAATAAGATTTGTAAGCATACTTTAAAAGCCTCCAACTTGTTGGGGGCTTTTTTATGCGCGCGCACTGCTCGTGACTTTATTGCGCGGAATATTTTCTTACAGATTTGCAATGGGCTTCACTTCTGAGAGCGCACTAAACGTATAACGAAGACCTGTTTTAACCTCGGTGCATTCATAACGTTTACGGCGTAGTGGACCTTTACAAAAGATGCGACCATTGTCTGTTGCAAAAAGAGAACCCTCTGCAATACCCGCTACCACGGCGTATCCAGGCTTGTGTTTTTCATTGTAACCACGCAGCACGAGTAAGAGTTCTGTTTCACCACCGGCTGTTGCGGCTGGATTTAAAATAGATTTTTGTAACGCTTTTTCTACATCAGGTGGAAATATTTGTTGCGCAACAAAAGACCTCAAAAGCTGCCCGTAACAAAATTTCCATTCTTTACCATGCGCTTCAACACGATTACTAAATTTTTCGAACGTGAGTAAATGCGCGAGCTCGTGTAAAAACGTAATTAAAAATTCGTACTTATTTAAATTACCATTGATACTAATGCGGTGGTTAGCGCCCCTACCCGGATGACGGTAATCGCCAAGTACCGATTTACGCTGTTTGGTAATGGTTAAATGCACCCGGTATTCATGGAGGTATGCAAGCACCTGCTCGAAACTTTTTTCTGGCAAAAAACCTGCCAGCGCCTGCATGGGATGCTCGTTAATGGGCATTATTTTTTAACGTTTAATTTTAAAAAGAGTCTTATTTCAAGCCAGGTATAGAGTGGATACAGTGCAAGTCCGGCATACACAGAGCGTGGACTGATGCCAGCGCCTGACATTTTAATGTAGGCGACAAGTATAACGGCAAGACCTAATAAACGAAACCCCATAAAGGCCATTACAGTTCTGACAAGTACATTGGGGTTTGGATCTTTGGCAGCACTAATAAGAGATAATAATCCCAAAAGCGTAAGTGCAAAGAGTAATAAATTAGCAGACATGATAACGTTAGGTACAAATTTATATTTGACAAGCGCAGTCTCTCCAAGTTGAATGATGGAGGCTACAAAAACAAAAAGCCCAATGATTGGGTACAGCAGTTTAAATTCTGAATTACTAAATCTGGGCATTGTTAATTTATTTTTTTGTGTCGGTGTTTTTGTTTGCGCCGGTTTTATTATCGGTGTCTTTGATTACTTTAATGATGAGTCCAATGCCTACGAGCAGGGGAAGTATCCAGATAAAAACAGGTTTTCGAGAAAAAATTTTGAGATCCAGCCATTTGCCGCCGAAGGCGGCAAATGCAAATGACACCAATAGCTGAGTAGCCAAACTTGCATATTGTAAAAACGGCTTTGAATCTTTTTGAGGCATGGCTAAATGAGTGAAGTAAATTTAATCATGAATCACTTCCGTTTTTGGAATGTTTAGTGGCACAGTATCTAATTCCATTCCTTTGCCTGTTCCTTCCATCACTTTTTTGACGCTGTTAAAATATTGTTCGTTGTACCGGATTACTTGCTCTAATGAATCGGTTCTAATTTTTAAATTTTGAAGTGCCGCGCGACCCTCCCTCGTGCCATATCCAGGGATATAATATTTGAGCGGTGTAAATGCAATAAAAACAATAGTAATACCAATTAGAAATACAAACAAAGTACTTAGGCCAATATACACGCTTGTTCTGGAGAGTTTGAGGGTAACGACTTCTTCAAAAGTATCGTCGTCCATCACCACTAAACGGTAGTGGGTGCCAAGGCGGGTGGGCTCGTTTTTACTAGGTATCGTGTCCATATTGTTAAATAAGCATAAAGGTAGCCCTTAAAGTTGTTTTAATACACCCTCAAAACAGAAATAAATGTATTTTTAAGGCCTATTTAAGATACATGAAAACCTATGCGCTGGTATTATTTTTGGTGGTTGGCTTGGCAAACGTATTGGTTGCCCAACCCTACACGGGCATAAGTTTACAAAAAAATAAACCCTACACCGAACGACTCTTACCTGCCGAAAAAACAGGCGAAAAAGGATTTCGTTTACCTAAACGAATATTTAACAATACGGTTACGAGGTATAACTATGTTTTTAACGCTACAAATAGGCTTGATGCAATTATCGAAAGAGCTACCCAAAAGCAAATTGAAAACTATGCGGAGCTTCTCCCCTTTTATCCATATCGTTTAGAGGTTACGGCAAAAGATGAAATTGATACCATCATTTACAAATGCACGGCGGGTATTTTATTACACGATTTAAGAAGTGATTGGGTAGATAATTTATACATCATTTTAGGGAAGGCTTATTTACACCGCCAAGATTACGATTCGGCACTGGCCGTTTTCAAATACGTCAACTATGCTTTCGCACCCAAAGATGAAGGCGCTGATATTCCTATTGGAAGTAATATCAGTAATGTAAACGGCGTATTTTCAATTTCAACCAATGAGAAAAGAAATATCTGGCAAAAAATAACCACCACCATTCCTAGCAGAAACGAAAGTTTTTTATGGATGATTCGTACCTATCTCGAACAAAATAAACAATCGGAAGCTACCGGATTAATGGCCTTACTAAGAACAGATAAAGTTTTTCCTGCTAGACTTATTCCGGAACTTGATGCATTAACCGCCTATGGCCATTACAAAGGGGAACGCTACGAATTAGCTGCTACCTTTTTAGCAAAAACAATTTCATTTGCAGCTAATAAAATAGACAAATCAAGAAAAGCATACTTAACGGCGCAGTTGTATGAAAAAGCTGGGCTCAATTCCCTGGCCAAACAATACTATCAGACGGCTATTGATGCAGCACAAGACCCATACCTAGAAATATACGCCAACGTAGCACTCAACAGATTGAGTGTCACAACAGGAGCTGACAGCAAAGCACTACTACTGATGGCCAAAAAAGATAAATACGAAACCTATAAAGACGTTATTTATTTTGCCGCTGCATCTATTGAGCTTACAAAAAAGAATTATTCCCTTACCCAAAATTATTTATTAGAGAGCATTAAATATGCGGGCGATAATGAATTACAAAAACAAAAATCATTTATTCTACTAGGCGATATCAATTATGCTCAAAAAAAATATGGTGCTGCCTACAAATTTTACGATAGCATTAATGTTCAAAATCTGGAGCTAATTCAAAAAGAAAAAATTGAAACTAGAAAACCAGCCCTTCAACTCATCAATGCCAATTTAACCATTATAGAACTAGAAGATAGCTTACAAAAAATTGCTGCCCTACCTGAAATTGAAAGGACTGTATTTTTAAGAAAGCTCTACAAACAATTACGCAAAGAAAAAGATGATGCCTCGCAGGATAAAATAGTAGACCCAACCCCTGCTGCAAATTTGGATTTATTTAGCAGTGGTGCCAACACTGATTTTTATTTTTTAAATAGAGCACTACGTTCTAAGGGAGCGGCCACTTTTAAAACAACATGGGGCAATAGACAAAATCTCGACAATTGGAGAAGACAAGCCGCGCTGGATGCAAGTATTGGAACAGCAACTATGAATACGGCTGCAGCCACCACAGATGCCACAAATAAAGACAGTAGTTCAACTATTAGTTACGAAGCACTAGTCGAATCAATTCCAACAGGATTTAAACAACTAGAAGCATCCAACGAAAAATGGGCTAAATCGCTACTTGATAACGCGCAAATATTTCAACTTAATTTATCGGACTACCCTTCTGCTATTGAAGCCTACACGTTTTATATCAGTAAGTTTTTATCAGGTGCTTCACTCGATATGGCATACCACAATTTAGTACTTTGTTACAGCGTTATGGGTGAAGCAGTGAAGGCAGATTCGGTACAAAAACTTTTTCAAGCTAAATTTCCAAGTAGTAAGTTGCTGTCAAAAAAAGAAGCAAGTAGTGCTACTAGCCTTAGTGAAGCTGACATAAGTTATAACACGATTTATGAATACTTTTCAAAAGGAGCATATGAAAAAGCACTTGCACTGAAAAATGAAGTAATAGCTAAATACGGAAAAGAAATATGGGCACCACAGTTTTTATTTATGGAAGCTACCCTTCACATGAAAAACAAAGAAGATAGTGCTGCGATACAAAAATTAAATAAAATTATAGCCAACTATAAAGAAAGTAGCATCGCAAAAAAAGCGGCTGCTGTTTTAGAAGTATTAAAGCAAAGAGAAACCATAGAAAAAGAAATCAATAAACAGCCTGCCAAAAAAGAGGAAGGCCAATTATATTAAACGCATCATTATGGAAATGTCAAAACCTGTTCGTGTCTTTTGGCGCATCTTTTTTTGGAGTATGGGTGGCCTAGGCCTTTTTTTACTCATGATTAACTTTGGATGGTTGGGCAGCATGCCTTCTATCGATGATATCGAAAACCCAACGGCATCACTTGCGAGTCAGGTATATGCGCAGGATGGTACACTCATGGGAAAATTTTATTTAGAAGACCGTATTAATGTACAATACAAAGACATCAGTAAGCATGTTGTGAATGCGCTTGTTGCTACCGAAGACGAACGTTTTTATGACCATAAAGGTATTGACCCACGCTCACTTGGTAGAGCCCTGTTTTTTTTAGGTAGCGAAGGTGGTGCGAGTACCATTACCATGCAAACGGCAAAAAATTTATTCACCAATAACTGGAGTACAAGTAATATTTTACTTCGAATGATTCAAAAAATCAAGGAATCATTGATTGCCATCAAACTCGAAAGAAATTTTACCAAAGAAGAAATTATCACCCTCTATTTAAATACGGTTGCATTTGGAGACAATGTATTTGGCATTAGAAATGCTGCTAAAACATTTTTTCAAAAAGAGCCAGACCGCTTAAATGTGCAGGAATCGGCGGTACTGATTGGTATGTTAAAAGGAGCCACGCTTTACAACCCTCGCCGCAATCCAAAATTGGCACTCGATAGACGCAACACGGTACTCAGTCAAATGGTACGCAACAATTATTTACCGGAGGCAGAAGCAGCAAAACTAAAATTAACCCCTATTGAGCTCAATTATAAAAAGCTTGATGAGTCGGCAGGATTGGGGCCTTATTTTAGAATGATACTTGGCGAAGAATTAAAAAAATGGTGCAAAGAAAACACCAAACAAAATGGCGACAACTACAACCTCTACCGCGATGGTTTAAAAATTTATACCACCATCAATCCGCGCATGCAACAGTACGCAGAGGAAGCAGTGGGTAAACATATGAACTACCTACAAAAAATATTTAACACCCAAGCCAATATCAAAGACGGAAGTATTTGGAAAGGATACGAAAATGTACTTCAAAACTCAATGAAGCAATCGGACCGTTGGCGCAACTTACAAAACGAAGGACTTGACGAAGAAGAAATTAAAAAAACATTTTCTGAAAAAGTAAACATGCGCATTTTTACTTGGAACGATGCGCGTGAAAAAGACACGGTGATGACACCTTATGATTCTATCAAGTACCACCGTCAAATGTTGCAAGCAGGTTTTATGGTAATGGATCCACTAACCGGAGAAGTAAAAGCATGGGTAGGTGGCATTGGATTTAAGAGTTTCAAATACGACCACGTTAATATCAATACCAAAAGACAAGTGGGCTCTACTATGAAGCCCCTACTCTATAGTTTAGCAATTGAAGAAGCAGGTTTTACACCCAACACAACGGTGTATGATCAACAACAAAGTTTTGGTAGCTATGGGCTCGTTCCTGCCACAGGTAAATCATGTACCGGCCAGTCGATGCCAATGGCGGCAGCACTTGCACAATCACGCAACTGCGCCTCTGCATATATTTTAAAACAATTAGATACCGAAGGCAATAATAGCGCTAAACGTTTGGTTGAATTTTTAAAGCGCACCGACATTACTGCAAATATTGATCCATATCCATCTATTGCGCTGGGCTCTTGTGAAATATCATTGTTTGAAATGATGCAAAGCTACAGCATGTTTCCGGGTAAAGGATTTAATGTAAAGCCCATGTACATTACACGTATCGAAGATAGAAATGGAAATGTGCTAGCAACCTTTACGCCAAAAAGAAAAGAAATTATTAGTGAAGTAACGGCCTACTCTGTTGCAAAAATGATGGAAGGTGTGATGCGCGCAGGAACAGGACGCGGCATGTGGAGTTATGTACCTGATATGGCCATTGCAGGAAAAACAGGAACCACCAATGAAAATAGTGATGGTTGGTTTATAGGTTATACACCTCAACTTATTGCAGGTGGATGGGTGGGTGCCGACGACCGTTTTATTCATTTTAATAAAGAGAGCGCTTGGGGTCAAGGAGGTAGAGCTGTCTTACCAATTTGGGGTTACTTTTTTGGTAAAGCCGCCGCAGATGCCAACTGTGGGATAGATACCAAACTCACGTTTAGTAAACCTGATATGGTGGAAAATGAAATTATGCTAGACTACTTGAATAATACGGCGCCCGTATTAGGAGCCGAAAGTGAAGATTTAGGGACCGGTACAGAAGGTGATTACGAAGTGCCCCTAAATATTAAAGCCGAAGACATTGCGCCTGAATCTCAAAAAGCAACGGACACAAAACCGTTAACAGATCCTAAACCTTCCGATCCTAAAAAAACATCGCCGCCTGCTGTGGTAACAAAACCAATAGACAAACCCCAAGATAAACCGGCTGACAAACCAAAAGCAGTGCTTCCCAAAAAAGGAGGAAATTAAATAGTGCGGTTAAAGCGCTTTATTGACAAAATTAAAATTCAGGGATAACTGATGAAACATATTGCGCTGGTAAAAACCGGTAGCGTAATTGATATGTAATTTTTGCATGAGCACCGCTACACCAAAAGTTACCCCATTAAGCCCATTGGTGATATTGTAACCATTTAAAGATTGTCTGCGCAGCACATTGTACCCAAGATTGCAATGTATATTTTCGTTCACCGTTAACTGTGCTCCTAACACCACGTGCGACATCATTTTTTCAATGCTTGAAAATTTTTTGCCAGACTCTGACATAATAAATGAGGTATCGGTACCGATTAAATTAAAGCGTTGAAGTTGCTGCAAGGTGAGTGAAAATTGCAGTGGCGCATCTGCTAATTTTTTAGAGATGCCTGCATTTATTTCAAAAGGAAGTTCTTCTTCTACAGCGCCAGCATACGCATTTAATTGTGTTCCCATATTGGTTACCACTACTCCTGCTTGGATGCCAGCAGCTTCATCAAAATAAGTGAGTGACGCGTCAACTGCAAGTGCAGTTGAACGGTATAATCCGTAATTAGAATGAATGAATTTTGCAGCAGCACCCAGCCACCATTTTTCTTTATACTGTTTACTGGTACCTAATTGAACTGCAAAATCGGAAGGGCGGTACATGCCAAGTAAATTACCAGCAGCATCTGTTTGATCAATGCTTCCATAATTTACATATTGAATTCCGAGGCCTATATTTTGCGCACCAATAGTGTAACCAGCCATACAACTGTACTGATTAATCCCTGCAAGTAAACTTGCAAATGAAGTAGCGACCTGGCCATGATGCGCGGGCCTTAGCAGTGAAGGGTTAGAAAACCCTGCTGCTACATTGTTTCCGATGAGTGAAACATTAGATCCTCCCAGTGCAGCAACTTCTGCGGTAGCCGGATTTTTTAAAAAACTAAATACCGGATTACCGCCTTGTGTTTGCGCAAAAGCATGCACTACTCCAACCCATAAAAAAACAAAGAGTAAACGGGCGCGCATAGTTCAGGTGTAATTATTTTAAATTAAACAAGTGCAAGGTCAATAACCTGCTGCATTGTTTTTACATAATGAAAAGTTACTCCTTTAATAAATGCTTTATCAATTTCGTTAACATCTTTTTCATTTTGCGCACACAAAATGATTTCTTTTAAGCCAGCTCTTTTAGCAGCCAATACCTTTTCTTTAATACCCCCTACCGGTAACACCTGACCACGAAGGGTAATTTCTCCAGTCATGGCTAAATAGGATTTTACTTTTTTACCCGTAAACGCAGAGGTTAAAGAAGTAAGCATAGTGATACCCGCACTCGGACCATCTTTGGGCGTAGCACCCTCTGGAACGTGCACGTGAATATTCTTTTTAGCAAACACCGCTGGATCGATGCCGTATTTTTTTGCGTTGGCTTGTAAATAACTTAACGCGGTAGTGGCACTCTCCTTCATCACATTACCTAAATTACCGGTAAGCTTTAACTCGCCATTGCCTTCACTTAAAATAGTTTCAATAAATAAAATATCGCCACCCACATAGGTCCAGGCAAGACCCACAGCCACACCTGGCATATTGGCCAACTTATAAATTTCGTTGCTATAACGTGCTTGCCCCAGTATTTTTTCGATATCTGGCGCCGTCAAAGTTGTTTTTACTTTGTTTTTAGTCGCATATTCTTTGGCCTGAAAACGCATGACACTAGCCAGCTGACGATCAAGTTCACGCACGCCACTTTCTCTGGTATAGTTTTCAATAATTTTTTCAAGGACCTTATCGGCAATTTTAAAATTCACTTTTTCGAGACCATGCGCTTCTTTTTGCTTGGGCACGAGGTGCTTTTTAGCGATTTCTACCTTCTCTTCTACGGCGTAGCCACTGAGGTCAATAATTTCGAGGCGGTCACGAAGGGCCGGCTGAATATTTTGAATATTATTAGCAGTAGCAATAAACAACACTTTTGAAAGGTCGTATTCGAGTTCGAGGTAATTGTCGTAAAAATTGCTGTTTTGCTCCGGATCCAATACTTCAAGTAGCGCCGATGAAGGATCGCCACGGTGGTCAGCCCCTATTTTATCTATTTCATCCAGAATCATAACCGGATTTGAAGACTTACATTTTCTAATATTTTGAAGAATACGGCCCGGCATTGCCCCAATATAGGTTTTGCGGTGACCCCTAATTTCACTTTCGTCGTGTAACCCGCCCAGGCTCAAACGCACATATTTACGACCAATGGCATGCGCGATAGACTTACCAAGCGAAGTTTTACCAATACCCGGAGGGCCTAAAAAGCACAAAATGGGGCTTTTCATGTCGCCTTTTAGCTTTAAAACGGCTAGATATTCGAGGATACGACTCTTAATTTTTGCCATACCGTAATGATCGTGATCCAGTACTTTTTTTGCATTTTTAAGGTCATAATTATCGGAAGTATAGCTGTCCCATGGAAGGTCGAGCATTAAATCGAGGTGATTGTACACCACCGAATAATCGGGGGTGGTTGGGTGCATACGCTCCAGTTTGGCCACACCCGTGTCAAAGGCAGCTTTTGCAGCTTCCGGCCATTTCTTGCCTTCGGCCTTCTTTTTCATCTCCGCAATTTCACGCTCGTTGGTATCACCCCCAAGCTCGTCTTTGATGCTCTTTAATTGCTGCTGTAAAAAGTAATCCCGTTGTTGTTTATCCAGCTCGGTTCTGGTTTTATTGGTCACTTTATTTTTAAGTTCCGCAAACTGAAGCTCTTTTTGCAGAATTAAAATTAAACTTTCAGCTCTTTCGTTTATATCATTGATTTCCAATAACTTTTGCTTTTCAGAAATATCACTATTTAAGTTAGAACTTACAAAATTTATGAGAAAAGAAGGGTTTTCGATGCTCTTTAAAATGATCCCCGCCTCTGTTGGAAGATTAGGCGACAGCTGAATAATTTGTGTGGCCAGGTCTTTAATGCTGCTTACAATAGCCGCAAAATCATCCCCCTCTGGGTTAGCGTCTTCTTCAAATAATTTGATACTCGCCTTAAAATAAGGATCGTCGGTGAGCATAGAAACCAGCTCAAATCTTTTTTTACCCTGAATTATAATGGTAGTGCCACCATCTGGCATTTTAATAAGCTTGATGATTTTGGCCACCGTACCCACGCTGCATAAATCAGTAGCAACCGGCTCCTCAATGTTGGCATCTTTTTGAGACACGACCCCAATAAGCTTGTCGGCTTTATAAGCGTCATTGACCGCCTTAATGCTTTTATCCCTCCCTACGGTAATTGGCAAAACCACCCCTGGAAACAATACCGTATTGCGCAGTGGCAAAATGGCAAGCTCTGAAGGTATCACCATATTTTTATCCTGTTCAGACTCCTGCTCATTCATTGGTATGATGGGCATAAAGTCTGTATCCTCTTCTGATCTAAAAAACATGTTCTCTTTTATCATGATATCTGGGTCAAATTGTCACAACGGGCCGGAGGCCCGTCTCTAATCTATTGCACATAGAACTAAACAATATTGATGCCAAGCTGGTACAAGCATAGAAAACCGGTACAAACTGGCACAAAAAAAAATCCTCACGACTTTGTCGTGAGGACCTTCTTGCAAGAAGTATATGTTTTATAACAAATACGACTAGTGAGCAGCAGCAGTTGTATCAACAGCAGTTGTGTCAGCAGTTGCAGTTGTGTCAACAGCTACAGCAGCAGTGTCAACAGTTGCAGTTGTGTCAGCAGCAGCATCTTTGTTTTCACCAGAGTTACATGCTACGAAAGCTACTACAGCTAAGATTGCGAATACTTTTTTCATTGTACTTGTTTTTTGAGTTAATAATTGTGCGCAAAGATAGGGTTCAGATTCAAATTGACAAATTTTTTGCCCTATATTTTATTTTTTTCTAAAGTATATACGAATTGGCACCCCCTTGAAATTAAAGCTATTCCTAAGCTGGTTTTCGAGGTAATTACGGTACGGCGACTTGATATCTTCGGGGTAATTGGTAAAAAAGGCAAAAGATGGCACCGGTGTAGGTAACTGAGTTATATATTTAATTTTTACCGTATTTCCTCTAACCACTGGAGCATGATACGCTGCAACGGCTTTTAACATCACTTCATTTAACTGAGAGGTAGGTATTCTTCGGCGCTTGCTTTCAAATACTTCTAACCCACTTTCAATGGCTTTAAAGATCCTAGTTTTCTCTTTTGCTGAAATAAATAAGATAGGCACATCTGTAAATGGCGCTAATTTTTGCTTCAAGTTTTTCTCGTAGTCACGTGCTGTATTCGTCTCTTTTTCAACGAGATCCCACTTATTTACAAGTACAACCACACCCTTTCCTTTGCGGGCAGCTAAACTAAAAATAGTGATATCTTGTCCGGTCACACCCTTATGGGCATCGATCACAATAAAGCAAACATCGGCTTCATCCATAGCCTTCACAGCCCTGATAATGGAGTAAAACTCGAGGTCATCCTTTTCTTTCGACTTCTTTCTAATGCCCGCCGTATCAATTAGTATAAATTCTTTCTGAAATAGATTGTAATGGGTGTGAATGGTATCACGCGTGGTACCCGCAATATCACTTACAATGGTTCGCTCCTCACCTACAAGTGCATTGAGAAGCGACGACTTACCTACATTGGGCTGACCAATAATAGCAAACTTAGGGATGTCAGAACCTGATATTTCCACTTCGGCATCGTCTGGCTTAATTTCGGCACAAATAGCATCCATTAAGTCTCCGGTACCACTACCTGAAATACTAGACACAAAAAAGTTGTGTTCGAAACCCATACCATAAAATTCGGTAGCTTCTAGCTCTCTTGTTCCATTATCCACTTTGTTTACGACCACATAAACCGACTTTGGGGTACGTCTTAACATATCCGCCATAGCGTCATCCAAATCGGTAATGCCAGTAGCCACGTCTACCATAAAAATAATGGCGTTGGCTTCTTCCATGGCAATTTTAACCTGCTTTCTTATTTCGGTTTCAAACATATCGGAAGAATCTGGCACAAACCCACCCGTGTCTACTAGGTTAAAACTTTTACCATTCCACTCCGTTACACCGTACTGACGATCTCTGGTTACCCCACTTATATCGTCTACAATAGCTTTACGCTGCTCCAACAGGCGGTTAAAAAACGTACTCTTACCTACGTTTGGCCTTCCAACAATTGCGACTGTATAGCTCATAATATATTTGTAAAATAGTTAAAATAAATA
>CAJBRT010000128.1 GCA_903958045.1 uncultured Bacteroidota bacterium
CATGTTACGGCATGATTATTTAGTGAAGGCTGCAAAAGTAGGTAAAAATTGCCAAAATTAGGGCAGGGCTGCAATAAGTTGTTGTGTGTAAAGGCTTTTAGGAGAATGGTACACCTCCTCGGCAGGTCCAATTTCTTCAATTTTACCTTGGTTCATGACCATGATTCGGTCGCTTATGTATTTCACTACCGATAAGTCGTGGGTGATAAATAGAGCCGAAAACTGCATGGAAGCTTTTAGGTCGTTAAGTAGGTTTAGTACCTGCGCCTGAACACTCACGTCTAGGGCCGAAACACTCTCATCACAAATTACAAATTTGGGCTCCATAATAAGTGCTCTGGCAATTACAATTCTTTGTCGTTGCCCGCCACTAAATTCATGGGGGTATTTGTTGTAACAATCGGCGGGGAGTTCTACTTTTTCGAGCATATCAATAACCCTTTCTTTCCTTTCTGATTTACCGGATGCAATTTGGTGCACAAGTAGCGGTTCAGCAATGGCGTCACCAATGCGCATGCGTGGGTGTAATGAACTATATGGGTCTTGAAAAATGAGTTGAATGATTTTTTTGTAATCCGGATGATAGGCTTTATTTGGAGCAGCAATCGTTTCTCCTTTATATAGTATTGATCCTTCGTTTATTTTTTGTAATCCAACAATTGATCTTCCAAGTGTGGTTTTACCACATCCCGACCCTCCAACAAGGCCAAGGGTTTCACCTTCTTTTATATCAAATGATAGATTGTCTACGGCGGTAAAACTTTTAGTGACTTTTCCAAAAATATTGGTTGCAAGAGGGAAGCGTATGGTAAGATTGTTAACCTCTAATAGCGTGTTGTTAAATTTTGTTGCTGACTCCAAAACATCCTTATGAATAGGAGGGACTTTGTAATTTGAATTGGATAAAAAATCGTTTACAACAGGTAGTTTGTATCCCTTAGGATATAGTCCTGGTCTACATGCTAAAAGTGCTTTGGTATAGGGGTGGACCGGATTTTCAAATAAGGCTTTTGTTGTATTTTCTTCTACTACTTCACCTTTGTAGAGTACCGTAACAGTGTCTGCAAAAGAAGCTACCACATTTAAATCATGGGTAATAAATAAAATGCCCATGCCTGTTTCTTGTTGCAGTTGTTTGAGCAGTTCTAAAATATTTTTTTGTACCTGAACATCGAGTGCTGTAGTGGGCTCGTCGCAAATGAGTAGATCAGGTTTCCCACTCATGGCCATAGCAATCATTACGCGTTGTTTTTGTCCTCCACTTAATTCGTGTGGATACTTATCAATTGCTTTTTCAGGATCATTTATTTGAACACTTGTAAATAATCGAATCGCTTCTTTTGTTGCAGCATCTTTGGATAGCTGCTGGTGGAGCATAATCGTTTCTATGATTTGTTTGCCACAAGTAAGTACAGGATTTAAAGCAGTCATGGGTTCCTGAAAAATCATTGCAATGCTTCGGCCTCTAATCGCCTCCATTTCAGATGAGCTCGCTTGCAGTAAGTCTATGTATTGAGTAGGGGTATTGTAAAATTGGATGGCTCCATTTTTATAGGAGGCTGGCGGGCTTGGAATCAGTTGTAAAATCGACATCGACGTAACCGATTTACCAGACCCCGATTCTCCAACAAGGGCTCTAATTTCACCCCTACACACGCGCAAGCTCAGGTTCTTTACCGCAGTAAAGCTGCTCTGCTCCTTTTCAAAAGAAACGGTAAGGTTGTTGATTTGTAACAGAGGGGCGCTCATTAAGCCTTAGTTTTACACAAGATTAAACAAATAAATTTGCCAATTTTATGCTAATGTGGATTAATATTTGTTAATACTGTTCATTATTGTATGGGTTCTTGTAATTTTGCACTTACATCTGTTAGTTTATTAGCAGTGTAGGTCATCTAAATGATTGAATATGATTCGAAAAGGATGGTGGAAATTGCTTGCATTTTTGCTTCTATTTTTTACCAGTATTTATGGTTTTATTGTTAAGGTGCCTAAGCTAGATGACAGATTAGAGCATTCTATTCGAAACATGTTTTTTCATGTGCCGATGTGGTTTGCTATGATGATTTTACTTTTTGTTTCTGTTTGGTATGCAGCAAAGTTTTTGCGTACCACTTCACCCATCGATGATTTTTATTCAAAAGCCTTTGCAGCAACTGGAACCTTATATGGTTTTTTAGGGCTATCTACAGGAGCTATTTGGGCAAACTACCAATGGGGTAGTCCGTGGAGTGGTGATCCTAAACAAAATGGAGCAGCCATTGCCATGCTTATTTACTTAGCATACTTTGTTTTGCGTGGTAGCATGACAGACGAAGACAAGCGCTCACGCATTGCAGCGGTCTATAATATTTTTGCATTTTTTATGCTCTTCCCAACACTTTGGATTTTACCAAGACTTACAGAGTCACTTCATCCCGGAGGTCAGGGTAGTGAAGGCAATCCGGGCATTAACGGAAAAGACATGGATGCAAATATGCGTTCAGTATTTTATCCGGCCGTTATAGGTTGGACCTTACTGGGTGTTTGGGTGAGTACTTTAAAAATTAGATACGAAATCCTTAAAGCGAAATAAATGATAAAACAATATTTTAAATCATTCCTGCTTGTATTAATAGCACATGTTTGTATTATAGCAGCGCATGCCCAAGATGCTGCCGCCAATGTAAGCACAGATGTGATGCGTAGTAACGGAAAAATTTATGTTGTGATGGCTGTGGTTGCAACCATTGTAACTGGGCTTTTTGCATATGTATATTCTATTGACAAAAAAATATCAAAATTAGAAAACAAATAAAACGATTGTTATGTCTACTAATGCGCCATATAGTTTCTTTAAAAGTGTAGAAAAAAGTTTTGACAAAGCATCTAAATTCACCAATTGGGAAAATGGATTGTTAGAACAAATTAAAGCATGTAATAGTGTGTACAGTATGCGATTCCCAGTAAAAATGGATGATGGTCGCATCGAGGTAATTGAAGCCTATCGTGTGCAACACTCGCAACACAAATCTCCATGTAAAGGTGGAATACGTTTTAGTGAAGAAGTAAACCAAGACGAAGTCATGGCACTTGCTTCACTTATGACCTATAAGTGCGCCATTGTAAACGTACCCTTTGGCGGCGGTAAGGGTGGTATTAAAATTAATCCGCGTGAACATTCTACCTATGAGTTAGAAAAAATTACACGTAGGTACACTGCTGAACTTGTTAAAAAGAATTTTATTGGTCCTGGCATTGATGTTCCTGCACCTGATTACGGTACCGGCGAACGCGAAATGGCATGGATTGTTGACACCTATGCTTCATTAAAGCCAGGCGAAATTGATGCAGCAGGTTGTGTAACGGGTAAACCTATTACACAAGGTGGTGTAAGGGGTAGAAAAGAAGCAACAGGACTTGGTGTTTTCTTTGGTATCCGTGAAGTGTGCAATATGAAAGATGAGATGGAAAAACGTGGATTAACGGTAGGGGTAGCAGGTAAAACCATTGTTGTACAAGGGTTAGGAAACGTTGGATACCATAGTGCCAAATTTTTTAGAGAGCATGGATCTAAAGTAATTGCAATCGCTGAATTTGAAGGTGCAATTTTTAATGCAGATGGATTAAACGAAGAAGAAGTTTTTCAACACCGTAAAAAAACGGGTTCTATTTTAAATTTCCCAGGTGCAACCAATATTACAAAAAGCACAGATGCCTTAGAATTAGCTTGCGACATTTTGATTCCTGCGGCACTTGAAAACGTAATCAATGGCGAAAATGCTCCAAGAGTGCAAGCTAAAATTATTGGTGAAGCTGCCAATGGTCCGTTAACCCCAGAGGCAGATGATATTTTTGCAGCCAAGGGAACACTCGTAGTTCCTGATATGTATTTGAATGCAGGTGGTGTAACGGTATCTTATTTTGAGTGGCTTAAAAATTTAAGCCATGTGCGTTATGGTAGGATGGAAAAAAGATTTACCGAAAATTTAAATACCCATATTCTTTCTCAAATAGAAGAATTGACTGGTAAGACAGTATCTGCTGCAGAGCGTGGTTTTATTATGCATGGTCCAGAAGAAGTAGATTTAGTGCATAGTGGACTAGAAGAAACCATGATTACGGCAACCAGAGAAATCATGCAAATTTGGAAAGACAATCCTTCTATTCCTGATATGCGTACCGCTGCCTATGTATGTGCGATTAACAAGGTAGGAACGTCTTATGCTGAGCTTGGTATCTTCCCTTAACCGGTAATAAAATTTGGAAGGGATGATAACACCGTTGGTTCAGCGTTTCTAACATCAAAACCAAATGTGTCATTTCCATTTGTGATAATGATGTACTGCGTTTCTAATTTGCTGTTATAATGAAGTACTTGTTGTAGCACAGATTCGCTTAAAGGAACATTCATTTCTTTACATTCTACAATTAACCAAGGTTTGGTGTCTTTGTAAACAAGGATATCAAACCTTTTTTTTGTTTCGCCCCATTTGATTTCTTTTTCAATGGCAATGAGTGAAGCGGGCACATCCTGCTTTTGAACCAGCACTTGTAAGAAGTTTTGACGAACCCATTCTTCGGGGGTAATGCGTACCCAGATTTTTCTGAAAGGGTCAAAAATTTGCTCTTTTTGATCCAAGCTTTTTATTTGATGCGCGTATGTTGGATACTCAACTTGAATCATAAGAATTGGATTGTCATGGCTTTTTTGTAATTTAGCCAATTAACTTTTTTCAAATATACCCACACTGGGTTAAAATGCCAACCTATGAAAACGAAAGAAGAAATAGTCAATAACTGGCTTCCAAGGTATACCGGTGAGCAGCTTCAAAATTTTGGAAAGTATATTTTGCTTACCAATTTTAGCAATTATATCAATTTATTTGCTTCTTGGAATGGGGTAGAAGTGGTAGGAAAAGACCGTCCAATGCAGTGCGCAACCGCTGGCGGCATTACCATTATCAACTTTGGTATGGGGAGTCCGGGAGCAGCAACCGTTATGGATTTATTGACCGCTATTGAACCCGAAGCCGTTTTGTTTTTAGGTAAATGCGGGGGTCTTAAAAAACGAAATAGTTTAGGTGATTTAATATTACCCATTGCGGCCATTAGAGGCGAAGGTACTTCCAATGATTACTTCCCGCCCGAAGTGCCAGCCATGCCAGCCTTTGCTTTACAAAAAGCGATTTCTACAACCATTAGAGATTACAACGTTGATTATTGGACAGGTACCGTTTATACAACCAATAGAAGGGTTTGGGAACATGATGATGTGTTTAAAGAATATTTACAACGCGTTAGGGCCCACGCAATAGATATGGAAACAGCTACCATTTTTACGGTTGGTTTTTACAATAAAATTCCAACGGGTGCGCTTCTTTTAGTGAGTGATCAGCCCATGGTTCCAGAGGGCGTAAAAACAGAAGCGAGTGATGTAAAAGTGACGAGTGCTTTTGTAGAAAATCATTTAAAAATTGGTATCGATTCTTTAAAGCAATTGATCAATAAAGGGCAAACGGTGAGACACTTAAGATTCTAATGAAATCGCTGATACAGTCTTAATCTTTCCATAAAAAAGGGAATAGAATAAGGGCTAGTGCAATAACTAAAATATCTAGTCCAACTAGCATCGCTATCATTTGAATAAATCCACTTTGTATTACAGACGAAAAGCCGGTTACTGAAATTTTCATGAGGAGTAAAAGCTGCGGTATGATGAGCGGGAAGCCCATGATAGCCATCATTGCAGCGTTTTGTTGTGCTTTTGCAGCAATGGCTGCTAAAAAAGTAAATACCAGGCTTATGCTCATGCCGCCCAAGCAAACAATGCCCGTAAATACTAGGGCATGGGTGAGTGGATTTCCTAATAAGAGTGTAAAAACGGCTAAGCTTAAAAGACTCATGGCAAGCATGAGTACTAGATTAAAAATAAGTTTCGCTAGTACAAAATTTTGCGCGCTTGTAATAGCGTAAAAGTATAACATTCGCCCACTGCCTTCCTGCAAAAAACTTTTAGCAACCGCATTCACACAAACAAACAATTGAATCACCCAGAAAAGTCCATTCCACACTTGATCTTCTGGTTGACCCATTGATAAATACACTACAAAAATAGTGGTTACCACATAGAGTATGATACCATACAAAGTATACTGCTGTCTGAGTTCAAGCAGAAAATCTTTTTGTAATAAAGCAAGTATGGCGTTTTTATTTTTCATGCATGCATTTTCTACAACGAGGTTCGTAGGTATCTTTTTCTCCAAGTAATACTTGGCTTTCGTTAGCTGTTTTTCTAAATGACACGTGTGCTATATTACCACACTTCATGCAAATAGCATGTAGCTTGGTAATGTAATCTGCAACGGCTAATAAATTAGGCATTTGACCAAAGGGTTTACCTAAATAGTCCATATCAAGTCCGGCAACAATCACCCTGATTCCTCGGGTGGCTAGGGTTTCACAAACCATGGTGATTTCTGCATCAAAAAACTGTGCTTCATCAATACCAATTACGTCTACATCGCCCGCAAGTAATAAAATAGATTGGGCATGATCTACTGGAATAGAAGGAATGCTGTTAGCGTCGTGGCTTACCACTTCTGTGTCGTTGTACCTGGTATCGAGTGCTGGTTTATAGATTTCAATTTTTAAATTGGCAATTTTTGCGCGTTTCAGCCTTCTAATTAATTCTTCGGTTTTGCCGCTAAACATGCTGCCGCAAATCACTTCAATCCAGCCTCTTTTCTCGCCTGTTATGTTAGGTTCTATGAACATGTATCAAATAAATTTGTAGATTAGACGTTAAATAGGAGCGGATACCAGTCCCATTTAAGACCCCAAATGTATTACATAGAATGGAAAGAGTTGGTACGTTAATTCATAAACTAAAAGATCTTTTTGATCAAGGCGCCAGTAGCGAACAGCTAACGGCAGCTGCTCAAATGCTTTTATCCGAACTTGAAACGACCAATCCTCCTATTTTAGCGCCTGAAAATCCCGTTAAAATGGGGGTTTCGGTAGTCATGCCCCGTGTTACCAGAACGGCTAAACCAGAACAATTAATTCAGGCTAAATTACCCCTAGATATCCCCGACGACACGCCAAAAACAGCTCCAATCGAAATTCCGGCTACGCCTGTTACCCAGGAGCCAATAGCGTTTGTTGCAACATCAAAAGGTCCAGTTATATCAGAAATGAATAGCGGTTGGTTGTTTGATACGGCTTCCGAAATTCCTACCCTTGCCCTTCAACCAAAGAAAAATGAATTTGCAGAAATTAATCAGTTGATGGAGTCGATTCATTCGATGCCGGTACTCAACGAAAAATTACGCGCCAATCAAATTGAAATTGGAACCTTACTAAATAATGAGCCCATTAAAGAATTAAAAAAAGGTATTGGCATCAATGATCGGTTTTTGTTTGTACAAGAACTTTTTAGAGGGGATGAAATTATGTATGAACGCAGCATTAAAACCATTGATAGTTTTGCCATATATCCAGAAGCTCAATTTTGGATACAGCGTGAATTAAAATTAAAAATTGGTTGGAATGAAGACAGTACCACTGTCAAGCATTTTGATCAGCTCGTTAAAAGACGCTTTTCCTGAATGTAGTGTATAATTTTTTTGGAAGCGCCCTTGTGTGCATGCACAAAATCACCAGCAAATTGCCCCATTTTTTTTCTATCGGATTCGTTGCTAAATAATTGATTGGCCACCCTTTCAAAGTCTAATACGTCTTGGATACTGATGGCGCCGCCTGCATCTACTAGTCCTGACGCTTCTAAATATTTATCATACACAGGTCCAAATAAAACGGGCTTATAATGCACGGCTGCTTCTAAACAGTTGTGTATGCCATCTGCGCCAAAACCACCGCCAATAAAGGTTATAGTGGCATAGTGATATAGCTTACTTAGCATTCCTACATTATCGATAATGAGTGAATTAACGTTTTGTGGCGCGGTATTAAAGCCTTTTACATAATCTGAATACAGTACTGCATTTTTATAAAGCGATAAACAGTTTTGAAGCCTTTGATTTGTAATATCGTGCGGTGCAATAATGAATTTAATATTGGGATTAGTTTTTTCAAAATGTGCAATCGTTTCATCATCTTGAAACCAAGTACTTCCTGCTACCAATACCAAACTATTGTTACAGAAATGCGCAATAGGATCAATGGGTGTAAATGCTGCTGCAATTTCAATCACTCTGTCAAATCTGGTATCACCACCAAGGTATACTTCATTATTGATTCCAATGGATTGCAGTAAGGATGCTGAACTTTTGTCCTGTACAAAAAAAGCGGTAAAACAGGATAAGAGTTTTTTATGAAAGCCGCCATACCATTTAAAAAACAATTGATCTTTTCTAAAAATACCGGCAATTAAAATAGTAGGGGTGTGCAGTTTTTTTAACTGCGTAAGGTAGTAATGCCAAAATTCATACTTTACAAAAATGGCAATCGACGGTTTTGTAATGTTTAAAAATTTGCGCGCATTGCCCGCGCTGTCCATGGGTAAGTAAAATATATAATCAGCACCCGCATAATTTTTATGTACCTCGTAACCAGATGGCGAAAAAAAAGTGAGTAGGATGCTATAATTGGGGTACTGCTTTTGAAGACCTTCTAAAACTGGACGTCCTTGTTCAAATTCGCCCAGTGAGGCGCAGTGCATCCAAATAATTGGTTTTGTGTTAGCGGCTAACCTGGCTGCTATCTGCTTAAAAATTTCTTTTCTGCCCCTGTGCCACTGCTTTGCTTTTGGATTCACAAATCCAAGTATCCATGCGGCTATTGGATAAATTCCAATGAATATGCGGTACAGAAAAAGCAAATTGGGATGATTTATACTGCAAATAAACAAATTAAAGCCCATTTACCCATTTTATATACTAGAATAAGGTTCGTTGTAAAGCGTCCAACAAAGCCTTTTTTGCAGTAATTTTGGCCCTATAAATTCTGGCACATGAGACCCATTCAAATGGTGGATACCAAAACCCAATACCTTCAAATTAAGGACGAAGTAGATGCTGCCATTCATGCAGTACTTGATAGTGCCGCCTATATCAATGGCAAGGCCGTGCAAGACTTTGCTGCGTCTCTTTCTAGCTATTTAGGGGTAAAGCACGTGATTCCATGTGCAAATGGTACCGACGCCTTACAAATTGCCATGATGGCCATTGGGCTTGAACCTGGTGACGAAGTCATTACGCCTTCCTTTACCTATATCGCTACTACCGAAGTAGTAGCACTACTCAGGTTAAAGCCTGTTTTTGTAGAAGTAGATCCTATTACTTTTTGTATGGACCCTGCTTCTTTGGAAAAAGCGATTACGCCCAAAACAAAAGCCATTGTTCCGGTGCATTTATATGGTCAGGCTGCTCCGATGGAAGAGATTTTAAGAATCGCTAAAAAGCACAACTTATATGTGATTGAAGACAATGCACAGGCCATTGGTTGCTCGTATACTTTTTCTGATGGTACCGTTAAAAAAACGGGAACTATGGGACATATTGGGGCCACCTCTTTTTATCCAAGTAAAAACCTGGGAGCATTTGGTGACGGCGGTGCATTATTTACAAATGATGATGCGCTGGCACATACCTTAAAAACAATTGCCAATCATGGTCAAGAAAAAAGATACTACCACGATATTGTTGGTTGTAACTCTCGACTTGATAGTATGCAAGCGGCTATTTTAAATATCAAGTTAAAACATTTAGACCGCTATAACCAAGCAAGGGCAAACGTTGCACTATTTTACAATCAGGCTTTTGAAAATTGTTCGGTTATTACAACGCCTAAAACGGCGGCGTATAGTACACATGTATTTCATCAGTACACCATATTATTGGATGGTGACAGAGATGGACTTATTGCGCATCTAGCAGAAAAGGGTATTCCCTCAATGATTTATTACCCAGTACCAGGACACAAACAAAAAATGTTTGCATCCTTTAATTTACCTGAATCAGATTTAGCGACAACCGATAATTTAACAACGCGTGTGCTTTCATTGCCCGTTCATACCGAAATGGATTTGGAGCAGTTAACGTATATTACAGAGGTCGTTTTAAGTTTTATCAACAAGTAATTTATTTATGAAAATAGCAGTAGTAGGAACCGGATATGTTGGACTTGTAACAGGCACTTGTTTTGCTGAAACAGGTAACAAAGTAACTTGTGTCGATATCGATGCTTCAAAAGTGGCTCGTTTGTCTGGTGGTGAAATTACCATTTACGAGCCCGGACTAGAAAAACTTTTTTTGCGTAATCTTCAGGAAGGACGCTTACAATTTACCACCAATTTAAAGAAAGGTATAGAAGGAGCTAGTATCATTTTTCTTGCGCTTCCTACGCCACCGGGTGCGGATGGTCACGCCGATTTACAATACATTTTAAAAGTAGCCGACGATTTAGGTTTTTTACTCAAAGGCTATACGGTTATAGTAGATAAGAGTACTGTGCCTGTTGGTACGGCAGCAAAAGTGCGCGCTGCTATTGCCCAAAATTATAGTGGCGAATTTGATGTGGTAAGCAATCCGGAATTTTTGAGAGAAGGCGTTGCTGTCGATGATTTTATGAAGCCAGACCGCGTTGTAATTGGCAGTAGTTCTGATCGTGCTAAAAAATTAATGGGTGACTTGTTTGCGCCATTTGTGCGTCAGGGCAATCCAGTGATTTATATGGATGAAGCGAGTGCCGAACTTACTAAATATGCAGCCAATTCTTTTTTAGCAACTAAAATCTCATTCATGAATGAGATTGCACAGCTTTGTGAAAGAATGGGTGCCGATGTAGATATGGTAAGAAGGGGAATAGGTTCTGATGATAGGATAGGGAAACGTTTTTTATTTTCCGGGATTGGATATGGAGGTAGTTGTTTTCCAAAAGATGTGCAAGCATTGATTAAATCAGCGTCTTCGCATGATTATGATTTTAAAATATTAAACGCGGTAGAGCGTGTCAACGAAAAGCAAAAAATGCATATCGTAGAAGTGTTAAAAAACCATTTTAATGGTAGCCTTGCTGGCAAACACTTTGCACTTTGGGGACTAGCATTTAAACCCAATACCGATGATATCAGAGAGGCACCAGCGTTAACCATTATTCAAGCATTACTTGATAGTGGGGCCACTGTTACTGCTTTTGATCCGGAAGCTACATCACATGTGAAGGGGGTTATTGGGGATTCAATCAGTTATGCGCCTAATCAGTATGCTGCACTTGAAAATGCAGATGCGCTGATTATTGCAACAGAGTGGAGTGTGTTTAGAACGCCTGATTTTGAAGAGATTTCAAAAAAACTTCCTTCTAAGTTAATTTTTGATGGACGAAATTTATTTGAATTGCAAGCGATGAAAGAGCTTGGATTCACTTATTATAGTATTGGTAGAGCAAGTATTTAAGGAAAAAATAATGATGAAAAATAAAACGGTTTTAATAACAGGAGCAGCAGGTTTTTTAGGATCGCATTTGTGCGACCGTTTTGTATCGGAAGGGGCTACTGTCATTGCCATGGATAATTTAATTACCGGCGACGAAAAAAATATTGAGCATTTAAAAGGCTTACCCAATTTTTCATTTGTATTACATGATATTACAAAGCACATCACCATTGATGGGCCGCTTGATTATATTTTACATTTTGCTTCGCCTGCAAGTCCTATCGACTATTTAAAAATTCCCATTCAAACTTTAAAAGTAGGTGCACTTGGTACGCATAATTGCTTGGGTCTTGCAAAAGATAAAGGGGCGAGGATACTTGTAGCAAGTACCAGTGAAGTATATGGAGATCCACTTGTGCATCCTCAACCAGAATCTTATTGGGGCAATGTAAATCCTGTAGGTCCAAGAGGTGTGTATGATGAAGCCAAAAGGTTTATGGAATCGATCACAAGGGCTTACCATACTTTTCATGGTGTTGAAACCAGAATTGTACGCATTTTTAATACCTATGGTCCTCGCATGCGACTCAATGATGGAAGGGCTTTGCCGGCTTTTATTGGTCAAGCACTTAGGGGAGAAGACCTTACCGTTTTTGGTGATGGTTCACAAACTAGAAGCTTTTGTTATGTAAGTGATTTAATTGAAGGTATTTATCGACTCTTGTTAAGTGATTATTCGATGCCTGTCAATATTGGCAACCCACATGAAATTTCGTTAAAAGATTTTGCAGAAGAAGTATTAAAATTAACGGACGCTGGTGTAAAAATTATTTACAAACCACTTCCAATAGATGATCCCAAGCAGCGTCAGCCAGATATTACCAAAGCATCTGAACTGTTAGGCTGGGCCCCAACCGTTTCGCGCGCCGAAGGTCTTCAAAAAACCTATGCTTATTTTAAATCATTGCCCAAGTCAGAATGGACCAAGCAGCCTAAAAGCTTTTCATAAAACATTTGCCCATGTCTAAACCGCTTATTGTAGTTACAGGAAAAAATGGACAATTAGGTTCGGAGCTTCAATTGCTAGCGCCATCATTTGATGGACAGTATGATTTTTTATTTGTTGACAGATCTCAATTGGATTTATCTTCTAATGATTCTATTGACAACTTCTTTGCAGCACATAAGCCCTCCATTATTATCAACTGCGCCGCCTATACTGCAGTAGATAAAGCAGAAACAGATAGGGAAGCAGCCTTTCAAATTAATGGGACAGCGGTTGGAAAATTGGCTGCTCACGCAGCGGCGGTCAATGCTTTATTTATGACTGTCTCCACCGATTATGTTTTTAATGGCAATGGCACAGTTCCTTATTTACCTTCTGATGCAACAGATCCTGTTAATTATTACGGCGAATCAAAAGCAGTTGGCGAACAGTTGGCTTTACAAAACAACCCAAATAGCATTATCATTAGAACATCATGGGTGTATAGCCGCTTTGGTAATAATTTTGTAAAAACCATGATTCGTTTAATGTGGGAGCGCCCATCCTTAAATGTAGTAGGTGATCAAATTGGAGCACCAACATATGCTGCCGATTTAGCGGCTGCTATCATGCATATGGTGGCCCAAAAAGCAGCTGGCAATAATCATAAGGGTATTTATCATTACAGTAATAGTGGTGCTATAAGTTGGTACGATTTTGCGGTGGCCATTGCTAAATTGATTCATTCAAATTGCGCGGTTGCTAACATTGGCACCGAGGCTTTTCCAACGCCAGCCAAGCGTCCACATTATTCACTCATGGATTGCAGTGCTATCATTGAAGATTTTGGGGTTGAGCAGCCAGCGTGGGAGGAAAGTTTAGGTAAATGTGTTCCATTATTAATCTAGCTTTTCAAGCTTAATTTTTCTATCATTATTTAGTTTAATTAAAAAGGAGATTAGAGATAGTCTTGTTTAAAATCTACTTTTATTTTACTATTGGCCAAGGTGGCCA
>CAJBRT010000129.1 GCA_903958045.1 uncultured Bacteroidota bacterium
GCGTCTAAAATCATGAAAATCATGCCTATATTGTAGTTAAAGCGCCTCTTATGTCACTAAAAATAATTGAATTTGGTTCGCCTTCCTACCAAAAAATGGTGGATTTAAGGTTCCAAATACTGCGTAATCCTCTTGGTCTCACCTTTGATCAAGCCGATTTAGACAAAGAAAAAGAGGATATTTTAATTGGTTTTTTTGATGAGGATGATATCGAAGGTTGCTGCATTTTAACCCCCGACAATAAAACGAACATCCGTTTGCGTCAAATGGCAGTTTTATCGGGTTTACAGCGTAGCGGAATTGGCAGGGTGATTATGAATTTTGCCGAAAATGTAGCTAGGGACAAAGGCTATAAGGTATTACATATGCATGCACGCAAATCAGCAGTTGGCTTTTACCAAAAACTAGGGTATGAAATTGTAGGCGAAGAATTTGAAGAAGTAACCATCCCGCATTACGAGATGCAAAAGGCCTTATAAAGCCTAAGCCCCAATTTTTTTATTGAGTAGGCCCCTAAGTTCATGACGCATGTCATCGAGCATTCCTTCTTTGGGCACTATGAAAAAAGATTTGGCATCAAAGTACAAATGAAAAAAATGCGGGCTTTCAAAAAACTTTGAAAACTTTTCCCAATGCCAGTGCACCGATCCTCTATCGTTGGAGAGCGTAACCTGTGCATCTGTAAAATCAATCGTGAATTGATCTTTAAAGGTTGCCGATTTTTTATAAATCGTATGCGGCATGATGTACCAAAAAGTAACCATCATTACAAGCCACAATACCGACCCTAATAGAAAAGGTTCAGGTCTAATTTTTTTTGAATAAAAAAGTGCCGCAGATACAATCGCAAATACGTTGATTAAAATCACTAAAATTTTTACGGCCCTGTCCTGTACAAAATGATACCGTACACCCTGAATGACTTTATTTTTCTCGTAACTAAATGAATGCTGCATATTTATGATAGATTAGGCCAAAAGTAACTAATTTTAATTATGTCAGACACTACGCTACATAAAATAGCTGCCGCAGTAGGGCTTAGCATTTCAACGGTATCAAGAGCTCTTAAAGGTCACCCAGACATTTCGGTACAAACTAGAAAAAAAGTTTTATCGGCGGCTGCAAAATTAAATTATTCTCCAAACCCTAATACGGTATACAACGCCATTAGAAGTAGTCATTTTATTGCCCTCTTTATTCCGGTTACCCCTTCAAAATATTTTCAAGATTTTTTACATACAGCCAATCAGTTAGCGGAAAACGCAGATTATAGTTTACTGGTTTTACCACTTACAAATAATACGGTTAGTGCCACCGCACAAATAAAATTTTGCAAACAAAATAAAGTGCACGGTATTATCATTTGTCAAGATCCTTTACAGCCTAGCAATCCAAAATTTAAAAAGATTAAAGAACTGGGTGTGCCCGTTATTGTGGTGGGCGGAACATTGCCAAGCGCTGGATTACACTATTGTAAAGAAGACATCGAAGCAACCGCAAATCTTGTGGCACAAAAAATGCTTGAAAAAAATAAGCGGCAAATTGTAGCGATTTTTGACGCAAGCCCATCGCATAGAACCGAACTTATTTTAAACGCATTTATAGATAAAATTTCAGCGGTCGAAAAAAATATTAGTGTAGAATATGCTGCTAGCTCCGCAGAGGCTTTTACGCTTTGCAAATTAGCAGTACAGCAAAAAAAATACGACGCTATTTTTTGCATGAATGATGCGCTATTACTTGGCGCCTGGCAGGCTTTGCAAACCGTCGATTCGTTGGTCGACTTGTTTGGCATCAGTGAAACGGATTTGCCGAGCTTATTACCCGCTACTATATCGTATGCGCAGTATAGTGGCAGGTCCGCTGCAAAAGAAACAGTAGAATTATTACTTGGCGTGATGCGGACCAAATCACCTGCCACCGAAAAGATACTTTCCATTTCGTGGCAACAAAGCAGCGTCTAATATTACTCTAAGACTTGCATTTTTAAACTTCTAAATGACACTTCGTTACCATGGTCTTGAAGTAGCAATCGACCTTTGGGCGCCATGCCAAAATTAGGCCAGTTGGCATATTTACTTTTAGCCACTAATGCATAAAAATATTGTTCGCCTCTTTTGTATTCGAGCATTTTCCATCCGTTTAAATAATGCGATACCGTTCCATCTTTTGCAACTTTTATCATGCCTCTATTCCATTCGCCAATTTTACGGCGCGCGCGGTTTTCTTTAACGGAAGGAATTAAATCATAAAGCGAGCCTAGGGTTCTATTGCCAATAGATCCTAATTTGGCATCCGGATGCAGGGCATCATCCAGTATTTGATACTCTAAACCAATAGCAGAACCTGCATTGTTTTCTTTTTCAGTAACAAAATATTTGACGCCACTATTAGCGCCAGCTGTGAGTTTAAAATCAAACTGAAAAATAAAGGCATCGTACTCATTTTCAGATACAATATCGCCACCATTGGTAGCCTCTCCACCATCCGATGGCTGCACGGTTAAAATGCCATCACTTGCTTTCCAACCTTTTTCTGGGAAACCTGTTTTATACGCACCTCTCCAACCGTTTGTGGTTTTCCCATCAAAGAGTAAGTGTACTCCCTGCATTTTTTCTTGCTCCGACACATGATTGGGTAATAGGTTTACCACAAATGTGGGGTCAAGTGGGGTTGGTTGTAGATTAGTAGTTTGAATACTGACATTTCTCCATCTAATTTTTTTGCCCGCTTCTTCCGCTTTACCAATTGAATGCACTTGCAGCGCTATAAATCCAGACGGTGTTAGATCATCTACTAAACTTGCTACCGGTTTGCCATTTAAAAAAGTACGGATACTATTACCAATACATTCGATGCGGCACTTATTCCATGCCTGAAATTTAAAAAGTGTTTTTGCGGGCTCGTTATAGGAAACTGGATACAACCAATCGCGTCTACTCTCATCATAAATACCCGCCGTCCAGGCCCTAGGTGAGGGATCTATTTCAAACTGGTATCCATGCACCCTACCATTTAAATATTCGGATTTACTTTCACTTCTAAACTGGATACCAGAATTCATCATATCGTCTAATTTGAATTCTAGTTCCAATATAAAATCGCCAAAGTTTTTTTCGGTAACTAAAAATGAATTGGGTTCTCCTAAAACCGTAGCACCCACAATTTCACCATTGATCACTTCATACTTTGCCTTGCCATTTAATTGTTTCCAACCTGTTAAGTCTTTTCCATTAAAAAGCGGGGTCCAATTCCCTACTTTTTTAGTTTGCGCCATGGTTGGAGCACCTAAAAAGGCAGATAAAACAGTTACAAAGATTGCAGATTTAAGTATTTGCATAACAAGGGTTTAGCGGATAATGATGGAATGCCTCAGCTAATTTATGGCTTTAAAGGGAAGCCGTCTAAAAAAATTGCGGGAAATACATGGGCTAAATCAGGGTCAAAAATGGGGGTTCCTACTCAAAAGTACTAGCTTGGCAGAATATGCTTTTGAAGGTTTCAAAATGTAGGTTACTCATAGTAGACGACGATGAAGTAAATAGGGCTTTACTTCACTTTTTGATACAATCTTTTGATTGCATCACCGCCGATGCTGTTAATGGAGAGGAAGCCATGAGGCAATTAAACCTTGGTAAAAATATCCCAACCATAGTGCTACTTGACCTCAATATGCCCATTATGGATGGATACGAGGTAATCAAAGCCATCAAAAACAACCAAGAAGCGTATCCGCTTACTCGTATTATAGTTATCAGCGCTACTAGTTACCAGCATTTTATAAAAAGAGAAGATCCTTGTCATATTAGTGGTTATATACAAAAGCCCATCAATAAAACAAAGCTATTGGAACTGTTAACGAATGCAGCAAATGAGGTGATCGATCTACAACAATTAAAAATCAAATAAAGATGGGGGCGCAAAATAGTTTGATACATACATTGCAAAAAGAAAACGATTTTTATAAGCAGCTGCTTTTTAATATCCCCGCCGATATTGCCATATTTGATACGGCCCACAAATATTTATATGTTAACAAACTGGCACTCTCGGCAGGAGATTCTAGAAGTTGGATTATTGGTAAAGACGATTTCGACTACTGCGCCGCATATAATAAACCCATCGAGCTTGCCATTAATCGAAGATCGTATTTCACGGAAGCCTTGGCAGAGGGGGTGCAAGTTGAATTTGAAGAAGTCAATAAGAACAAAGAAGGCGAACAAGTATTCAATCTTCGAAAATTTTTTCCAGTAAGGGACCAACATGGGGGTCACGATTTTGTTATTGGCTATGGTATCAATATTACCAATATTCGAAGCCGTGAAAAATTACAAATAGAGCGCGAAAAAGATTTTCGGCATTTAATTGACGCCATGGAGCAGCTTGTTGTTGTTTGCACACACGACGGGCTGTTAACCTATACCAATCCTATGTGGCGGCAAACAGCCGGCGCAAACCCTAAAAATATTTTTGATTGTATAAAAAGCAGTAGTGGTCATTTTTTAGAGAATTTCGCTTCCTATGTTGCCACAGAACAGTATGCGCACGCTAATAAAATTGCATGGCTACTAGATACGCAAAAAAATAAAGTTAGGCTGAGTTACCATTTTGCAAAATTTACCGATTACAATACCAACAAGCTGCATGTAGCTATTTTTTTTACCAATATTAATGACATCATTAGAGCTGAGCAGGAACATAAAAAAGCGGAACGTGCTGCGAAGCGGTTAAGTCAATTAAAATCAAATTTTATCAACCTGGTTTCACACGAATTAAGGACACCCCTTTCCATTATTTTATCGAGCGCCGAAATTCTTGAAATGCAAGCGGCCAATCAGTTTCAAAAAACACCCATAGCAGCATCAAAATACCTCACCAGAATTACCCATCAAGTAGATAAAATGACCAAGCTACTCACCGACTTTTTACTGATTAGTAAAATTGAATCAGGGAATCTGGCCTTACAATTAAGTAGCTCAAATGTGGTGTCCATTTTACATAAAGTAGCCGCAGAGTCATTTATGCCATACAAAGACGGCAGAAATATACTTGTTACAACAAAAGGTACACGTAAAATGCAAATTGCCGATAGCAATATGCTACAAATGATATTTGAAAATTTGCTTTCAAACGCATTTAAATATTCGCCAGATACAACAGCACCAAAGGCGCAAATTCGATTTCAAAAAAACAAATGGACCCTGCTTGTAGTGGACGCCGGAATTGGCATGCCAGAAAAATATAAACGTGAAATTTTTACCGCTTTTGTTAGAGGCAGCAATGTGGGCAATATTGAAGGGACAGGACTAGGCCTAATGCTTGTGCAATACCTCGTACAACAGCACTTAGGTCAAATACACATCAAAAGTAGTATCCATAAAGGAACAGCGATATTAATTAGTTTCCCCTACAACCGATTTGAATGAAAAAGATATTAGTGATTGAAGACGAACAAGACATCAGAGACTCAATTCAAGAAATTGTAGAAATGGCGGGCTACGCCGTAACACCAATTGCAAATGGTGCTGCCGGAATCAAGGAACTGATGCACAATCCCTATGATTTAATCATCTGCGATATTATGATGCCCGAGATGGATGGATTTTCGTTACTCTCCGCACTCAAAAAAGACCCAAGCTTTGTTACCCCCTTTATTTTTTTAACAGCCAAAGTACAATCCAACGATTTTCGAACCGGCATGAATTTAGGAGCCGACGACTACCTGCACAAGCCTTTTAAAAGTAAAGATTTGTTAATTGCCATAGAAACCAGGCTTTTAAAGCACGAAAAGTTAAATCAACTACAAAGTCAAAAAGCAGCTTTACTCGAAAAAACAATTGAACTCATGGTAGGTCACGAATTTAAAAACCCCATGAATGGAATCATCAATTTTAATACCCTCATTGCTGAAAATGCAATAAGCCTGAACAATGAAAAATTACAAAGTCTTTGTAGCTACTTACATA
>CAJBRT010000130.1 GCA_903958045.1 uncultured Bacteroidota bacterium
ACAATGAGTTAAAGGAATCTACTTCTTTACATTGGCACGGTCTTATTTTGCCTAATAAAGAGGATGGCGTTCCTTATTTAACACAAATGCCAATCGAACCGGGTACCACACATGTGTATCGTTTTCCTATTGCACAAAATGGGACACATTGGTATCACAGTCATTCTGGTTTGCAAGAGCAAATTGGGATGTACGGTTCGATGATATTGAATAAAAGAAGTGATGATACAACTTTTAGAAAAGGGATAGATGACTTACCTACCATACCAGTAGTAATTAGTGAGTGGACGGATTACAATCCAAATAATATTCACCGAATGTTGCATAATGCGACAGACTGGTTTGCAATCAAAAAGGGAACTACTCAAAGTTATGCAGAAGCAATAAAAGAAGGTCACTTTACTACCAAAGTTAAAAATGAATTTAAGCGTATGTTGGCAATGGATGTAAGTGATGTGTATTATGATAAGTTCTTGTTGAATGGGAACCAAGAAAGTCAATTATCTCAATTTAAAGCTGGAGATAAAGTAAGATTGAGAATTTCTAACGGTGGAGCATCCACCTATTTTTGGTTAAAATATGGTGGCGGAAAATTTCAAGTAGTGGCTAATGACGGGAATGATGTTGAGCCCGTTGAAGTAGATAGGTTAATCATTGCTGTTTCTGAGACCTATGACATTGTTTTGACTATACCTGAAAAGAATAAATCATTCGCGTTTCAAGCTACTTCAGAAGATAGAATTAATCGAGCATTAATGTATCTGGGTGAAGGTGAAAAACAAATAATGACACCCGTGCCTAGATTGAAATATTTTGAGGGTATGAAGATGATGAACTCTATGATGAAAATGAATGGGGACTTAGATGATATGGGAATGCAAATGAGTTTAAATCAAATGGATATGAATGTTGTTATGTATCCAGAAATCACCGGCCCATCAAGTGCTCAACTAAAATCCAGTGAGAAAGACCAGTACAACAGCAATGCATTATCGGATATCGTGACATTAAATTATGCAATGTTGAAGTCTCCACACAATACTACCCTTCCTAAAGACGCGCCAACAAAAGAAATAAAGTTTGAATTGTCAGGCAATATGAACAGGTATGTATGGAGTATGGATAATAAGGTGGTGTCTGAATCTGACAAGATTTTAATTAAAAAGGGCGAGAACGTTCGTATGATTATCTACAATGGTTCTATGATGCGACACCCTATGCATTTGCATGGCCATGACTTTAGAGTACTCAATGGACAAGGAGAAAATGCACCTTTAAAGAATATCATTGACATTATGCCCATGGAGACCGATACGCTTGAGTTTAATGCCAATATGGAAGGAGACTGGTTTTTTCATTGCCATATATTGTACCACATGATGAGTGGTATGGGAAGGATTTTTAGTTATGAAAATCAAGCACCTAATCCTTTAATACCAAATCCAAAATTAGCCCAAAGGAAGTTATTTGGAGAAGACAGGAAATTCCATGCGATGGCTGAAAATGACTTCGCAAGTAATGGTAATGATGGAATGGTTATGCTTCAAAACACCAGATGGAGTATTGGTTCTGAATGGAGATTAGGTTATAACAATATGCATGGTTATGAATCAGAAACTCACATTGGAAGATACATTGGAAAAATGCAATGGATCATGCCATTTATTGGATTTGACTGGCGTTATAGGAAAATGGAAATCGGAGAATCTGAGAAAAACCTATTTGGTCAAATTAATACCAAAGATGAAAGAAGGCAGATAAGTGTGGGACTTGCCTATACTTTGCCAATGCTTATAACTTTTCAAACTGAATTGTATCAAGACGGTAATTTAAGAATGCAATTAATGAGAGAAGATATACCGCTTTCAAAAAGAATGAGGGGCGATTTTATGGTTAATACGGATAAAGAATATATGTTTGGAGTTAAATATATTGTTAACAAAAATATGGGATTAAGAACGCACTATGATAGTGATATGGGATATGGTATAGGTTTATATTTTAATTATTAAAAAATCAATTTTATGAAAAAATGTTTATTGTTACTTGCTATGTTGGTCTCTTTTTCTTTAACTTATGCACAAGACGCTACAAAGAAAAAACTAGTTTTCGATCCAAAGAATCCTACTTATGAAGTGGAAGCTACTTGTGGTAGTTGTATGTTTAAAATGGAGGGAAAGGGTTGCCTTTTAGCGATTAAATTTAAAGGCAAGAATTACTTTGTAGACGGAACTGGTTTAGAGGATCATGGCGATGCACATGATAAAGAAGGTTTTTGCAACGCCATTAAGAAAGCAAAAGTCCAAGGGAACGTCGTTAAGGATAGATTTGAAGTCTCTTATTTTGAGTTAATCAAAAAGTAAATTGTTTTAGGAAATTTAGATTTCTATTAACCATTTTCAAGTCTAACTTTCATTAATTGAATGTTTCAAGCTCAAAGATTAAGATGGCGATAACATTCCACATATAAATGGATCTATTTTGATAATAAGGTTATACTTTTATGGTATAACCTTATTTTAATTAAAAATCTTACATGAAAATAGTAAAAAGTATATTTTTAAGTCTATTGCCAGCATTCGGAGGGGTATTGATGGTGTTTGGCGAATTGGACGACTCTCCTGGACTTGGTGGAATTGGACTTATTCTTATTGGACTATCTGTATACTTGAATATGAGGTTCATTAAAACAGATAATAACAACTAAATTTAGACTCAAGTCATCTACCCTTTAATATCTCAATTATTTGATACTAAATCATCGCATTATAGTTGCATCTTTCGTCTGTAAGTATAGCTTAATTTAACAGGATTTTTTTTAATACTCTGCGTGAGGAAAACACCCGCTGAAATCGTTCAAAATAGGTTGATTTCGGTTTTGTTAAAACATAACTAACTACAAATCAACGTCTTCATTTTCTCAAAAAATCTTCATAACCCTGAGGTCCCGGGTTCAAATCCCGGTCTCGCTACATGAAAATCAAGGACTTACGTTAAATCGTGGGTCCTTTTTTGTTTTTGCGTGAGGTTTGCGTGAGGTTTTGCGTGAGGTTTTTGTTATTTCTTACCAAAAACACGAGCCTTTAATGCTGATATTTCTACAGCGGTTAACAGCATTGAATCAACGGAATTTATTTTACTATTTTTACATAAATAAAACATTATTATGCCTTTCGTCTCTGTAACCAGACTTCGTGTAAAATCCCTATTTTTTTTATTCTCATTTATGAGAGCAAATGAAGCCTCAGTGAAAGAATTAAAATCATCAAGTGGTTTATTAATGGGAAAAGAACTAATTGATAAAAAATTAACCTTTTGGACAATTACATTATGGGAGGATGAAGAATCAATGAAAAGATTTAGAGGTTCTTCATCGCATAGAAATGCTATGCAATACCTTCCTAAATGGTGTAATGAAGCATCTTATCATCATTGGATTCAAGAAGAGAATGAATGTCCAAACTGGACTACTATATCGGATAAGTTATTTTCAGAAGGGAAATTGAGTAAGGTTAGAAACCCTTCAAATGCACAAATTGCCAATCAATTTCCTCCAATCCAGTGGACTAAATCTGAAAGAAAATTAAAGTAAATTCGTACTAGGATTATTGAATCACCCTGTGTGAGGAAAACACCCCCTGAATTCGACTGAAATCGGTTGATTTCGGTTTTGTGAAAACATAACGCATTACAAATCAACGCTTTCATTTTTTCAAAAAATCTTCATAACCCTGAGGTCCCGGGTTCAAATCCCGGTCTCGCTACAAAGCCTGTCACGTATGTGACAGGCTTTTTTGTTTTGAGGCTGTGGCGAAAGCTCGCTTTCGTAAACAGGCGAAAAGCAAAAAAGCCAAGCTATTTGCGAAGCGAATAGCTTGAAAGGCTTTGGGTAAGGCGAAATGCGAGGATGACAGCGAACGCAGTGAAGCTGGCAATCCCGGTCTCGCTACAACATAATCAAGGACTTACGTTAAATCGTGGGTCCTTTGTTATTTCATGAAAACACCATTCTAAAACGCCTTATTTTAAGTAACTTTATAGTCAATTCTGATTATGAATATTGCACCAGTTTTACATAAAGCGCCATTAAAATCATTTGATGAAAAAATGAATGATTTGAACTATTGGTTAGCTCAACCTTTGATAAAAAGGCTTGAAGCGGTGACATTTTTAATATCTCAAACTGTAGATTTAAAAACTACTAGGATGGATAAGTCACATGTTGTAAGAAGAAAACTGAAAGCATGACATTAGCCCAAGATTTTGAAGATTTTGTAAAGCTCCTTAATAAACACCAGGTTGATTATATGGTGGTTGGTGGCTACGCATTAGCATTTCATGGCAAACCAAGACATACTGGAGATTTAGATATTTGGATCAATAGTTCAGAAACTAATGCAGAAAAATTAGTAATTGCAATTAAAGAATTTGGTTTATCAAGTCTAGGTCTAACTAAGTCTGATTTTATGCAAGAAGGTTATGTTACACAAATAGGATACCCACCTTTGAGAATTGATATTTTGAATACGATTGATGGTGTAAAATTTGAAGATGCTTTTCCAAATAAATTACTTGTGGATGTGAATGGGATTGAAGTAAAGTATATTGGACTTAAAGAATTTATAGTTAACAAAACTGCTTCAGGAAGAAGTCAGGACATTGCTGATTTGAAAGAGATTAAGAATATTAAGAAGCAGTAATTTATATCTTTCCAAAAATACTTTTATAATTTAGAATCTCAAAATGAGTAATCTAAAATATCTATTGAGCGCCAAGAAGGAATTTGAATTTTATAAAGAATTGGGTGAAAAAACATTCGCTCAACTCACAGACGAGCAGCTTTTTAATCAGATTAATAGTGAGAGTAATAGTATTGCGTCGATTGTAAAACATTTATGGGGAAATATGCTTTCTCGTTGGACTGATTTTCTAACCACAGATGGCGAAAAAGAATGGAGAAAAAGAGACGAAGAATTTGAAAATGACATCTGCACTCGACAAGAGTTATTAGAGAAGTGGGAAGAAGGATGGTCTTGTTTATTTAAGGCACTTGATTCAATTTCGGATGATGACTTATCAAGAATTATCTATATAAGAAATCAAGGCCACACTATTTTAGAAGCTATCAATAGACAACTTTCGCATTATCCTCATCATATTGGTCAAATTGTTTTTATTGGAAAGATGTTGAGCGACAAGAATTGGAACTCATTGTCAATCCCTAAAGGGGGCTCAAAGGAGTACAATTTAGATAAATTCTCTAAACCAAAGACTAATCAACACTTTACAGACGAATTGAGCAAGAAGAATACTTAGCCATTCCATCTTTGTTTTAGTGACATACTAAATATTTCAAATTATCCTCTGTGTGAGGAAAACACCCCCTGAATTCGACTGAAATCGGTTGATTTCGGTTTTGTGAAAACATAACCTATGACTTCGGAAAGTCGGATTTAAGGGCCGACTTTTGTTATTAAAGAACTTTTTGGGAAACGTGATTATTTGGGACTAACAATATAAAATACGGTATCTATAAAATAGAGCATACCATTTTGTGTTAATACATTTTCGTCATGAAGATCTTCTAGAATCAAACTTAGCTCCTCATTATAATAGTCGTGGTTCTTTTTATTAATAAAGCCATTATTTTCTAAAAAGGCTTTTACCATATTCAAATCTGTTTTTTCATTTGCTTTTACAAATGGCTGTTCAACCACAGCATATAATACATCCAAATCTTTGTGAAAACCTAATAGTTGATATGCGGTATCAGGGAAAAATAAATTATTCAGTAAGAGGTTGTGAAAATAATCAACCCAATTTGCGTAGTAAATTGCATCATTCAATTTAAGAACAGTTGAGCCATCTTTTAAGTAGACTTTCTGTTCGGCACCTTGCGAAACGTATAAATCTATATTGATATTCTCTACCCAAAGATTATTGTCATCTGCAAATTGAACTAAGCTCTTTGTTTCTTCTTCTTTGAGCTGCTGTTGGTCTTTAGCCATTGTGCTTGTTCCTTGGCTTCCTTTAAGGTAACTGCAGGCTGCTTGGATAAGATGATGGTGCTTAACTTGGCTCTTTCCAGAAAGGATATGTTGTATGTCATCTCTCATGAAGTTTTTAGTTAAACAAAGTTAATCAATTATTTCAATGATTCTGTTGGTGCACTATTCTTCATTAATCACATCTTTTATTTTGGTCAAAATCCTTGATTTTAAGCATTATAAATAACTCCGCCAGTTTGTGTAACTCCCTCAAATCTCTCCATATTTGGTCAGAATGTAGTACAATATTGGCTACAAAGCCTGTCACGTATGTGACAGGCTTTTTTCGTTTAAGGCAGCGTCAAAAGCTTGCTTGTGTAAGCTGACGAGAATGAAAAAAGACAAGCTATTTGCGAAGCGAATAGCTTGTAAGGCTTTGGGTAAGGCGAACTTCGAGGATGACAGCGAACGCGGTGAGCTGGCAATCCCTTAAACAAGAGCGTTAAAAAAAGTCAACTGAACACGAAGTGCTAAGTTGAATGGCTTTGGGTAAGGCGACTTGCGAGGATGTCGACGCAGTCGACAAATCTGAGAAGGAACCAAGCTGGCAATCCTTTGAACTGCAAATATTAACATCTTTTTCAACCACAGTCTTACTACTAATCAAGGTGCAGGATGATGTTTGGGGTCAAATAATCTATTTGCAAGTCTGTATAAGCTTTAAATTAGAAACTTTTTATATTTGCGCCCCAACTCTTTTCATAAAGCACGCAAAAATTGGAAAATCATTTGGGAAAAAAAAGTTGGTTAAGCACTAATTCTTGGAATGGCATTCAATTTTAAGATGTTTCAAAGAAAATTTCTAAAAATGAAATCTAGTTTGTGAATCATTTAGTGCGATTAAATTAGCAAGTCGTCAAGTTTTGAAGTCATATTAGATCGTTAATATCATCTTGAAATACAAATTTTCTATGATAGTCTAAATATTCTTGTCTTTCTTCCGGATATATTCGCAAGTTATTTTTAGCATTTGGATTTATATTAAGTCGTTCCCAAGTATAAGAAGAAAGTAATGTGCCACAAACTAAATCTCCATTGTCTTTGAATGTTATATAGCCTTGGTCAAACAATTTGTCGTAAGTTGGCGTCAGTGTAAGGCCATTTAAAAAGTCTACTGCTTGATCCATGCGACCTTCTTTTATACAAACGCTATAAGGTTTGATATGACTTGCAATAAGTAATTTTTCATCTGTAACTTTTGTAAATGGACATTGAGGCATGTATTCAATAACTTTTTTTCTATATATATCTGCTCCTTGTCTTCCAGTACTTTTTATTTTTTTACTCTTATTTATTTCAACAAATTCAACCTCAGGTGTTGTTATAATTAGTTTAGGGTGTACAATTGATCTATATTGATAGTCAAGTAATATTCTGAAATAGAAAAGGGGCTTTTGATTTTCTTTGTTACCAATCACAGGTATCAATTTTAAAATTGATAAGTAACTGATTTTTGGTAAGACTATTTTGCGCCAAATATCCCAAATGTCATTATCGGAGCGAATATAAGCACGACTTAACTTGTTATCTGCAAAATCGGAAACGTCGTAAATACTAAAATATATTTTTTCATCTTGAAGTTTAGAAATCCTATCGAGATTTTTTGAATATAATTCCGAAATATCAAAGTTGTATGCCTGTTCTTGCTTTTGATATTCAATTCGCGCGTCATACATGTATTTCAGTAAATTAGATCTGCTGAAAAAACAATTATCTGTTTGAATTGGTGTATAAATTCTTTCACCATTTTTATTTCTATTTCCCCAATTTTTATACTCAAAAAAATCACTTAAACTCTCACCACTTTGCCCCAAATAACTACCTACATATTTTCTTGATTCTCCATTTCCTTTAAACATTTGAAGTTTATTTTTTCTATAAATAAAACTATCTTCTGCTCTTAGATTTTGGATTGAATCAGTTATAAAAAATTCCTTTCCCTCGATATTTATTTTTTGAAAGTTTTTCATCTCTTATTTGGCGTATTTAGTTATGTCAATTTGTTTGAGTAATGCTATTAAAACGTCTACTACAATACTATTTCCTGCCTGTCTGTAAATTTGAGTGTCACTCACGACTTGTTTAAAGTCGTCTCTAAAACCCATTAAGCGTAGACATTCTTTTGGTGTCAATTTTCTAATTCTTCCAGTGTGAGTAACGTAATTATCAACCCCTGCCCTGTGCATTTTGTGCATTGATTGCAAAAGTGGCCTAGCAACTTCAAGATCGGTTTTAGTTGAAGTTTTAAATGACTTTGTGCCGCTACTTAAAACATATTCGCGAACTTTATCAGACAAATAATATTTTTCTTCTACTTTGTTAACATCAAATATGAAATCTGTAAAACTATTTTCACTGCCTTGTTCAAAAATAAAATCACCATGCCAATTAAATTGTTGGTTTGCCTTTTGACAAAGTGCAATTTCTCCGTTAATTTGAGTATATCGCTTATTTCTGTTTTTCGAACTTGTTACAAATTTTACCCCCTTTTCTTTTAAGTAATATTTACTTTCTGTAAAATCTTCTAAAAAGTCTTGCATTTTGTGCTCTAATACAATTGGTTCAGGAAAACTGAATTTTGTTTTTTTATCTTTGAAACCTACAACAAAAATTCGTTCTCTATGTTGTGGTATTCCATAATTTTTAGCGTTTAAAACTTGATAAAAATATTTATAGCCAAGTTCGTCAAAAGTAGCTTTTATTGTTTCAAATGTGTTTCCATTATCATGGTTTAAAAGTCCTTTTACGTTTTCGAATATAAAAACATTAGGTTGGCTTTCTTTAACAACTCTTGCAAATTCATAAAACAAGGTGCCCCTTGTATCATCAAAACCTTTGCGTTTGCCAACCATTGAAAATGATTGGCAAGGACTCCCCCCAACTAATAAATCTAATTTTCCTTTATATTTTTTGCCATCAATATCACAAACATCATTGTACCAATTTTGGGATCCGATTTCATAGTTTGCAAAATAGCTTTGTTTTGCAAAATTATCAATATCACAAGCAAATTTAATCTCAGAATTTAGGGTTAGGCGTTTTAATGCATACTCAATCGCACCAATTCCGGAAAACATTGTCCCTATTTTTATAGTCGCATTTGGATTGGAAAACTCTTTTTCTCGCCAGTCTTTGTCAAATTTCGCCTCCAGCTGGCTTGTTGAGTAATTTTTTAATTGTTGGCCAACAATGTTTAAGACATCTTCAAATTGAGGGTAATCTTTAATTTCATTAACAATTTTTGTTGAGTAATGATAATTTAATAGTGTCTGTTTATCTGTTTGCAATATAAATGAAAGTTTATCTATATGCTCCAAATTCAAAAATCTTTCGTCTTTTTCAATTTTACCAAGTGTTGAAGGATCAATGTCTATGTATGATGCAACTTTACGTAATTGAAAACCTAATTCACTTCTTCTTTGCTTAATATATTCTCCAAATGTAGTTTTCATATATTTATATAATTCTTTTTGGACTATATTTGTCCAAAAATAGGGAATATGGTTTATTGTTTCAAGTTATTTTTCAATAAGTATTAATATTGTATATATGATCTTTTTAAAACAACTTAAGTCTAGATTCAATAAATAGATATTGAAAAAATCACTTATTTACATAATGCTACTTATTATTTCTCTTAATTCCCCCC
>CAJBRT010000131.1 GCA_903958045.1 uncultured Bacteroidota bacterium
CCTTCTTTTAATAAATTATTTACAAGCACAAAACTTGCGTTTTCGTTGGTAGCAAATGTATAGCCAACAGCACCTGCTAACTTTGCAAATGAACCAATGTGTTTTTGCTCCTGACCATAAGGAATGGTTTCAAATGGACCCTCAAAAGGTTCTAGTATACGGTCAAACTCGAGGCCCATAGTGTAAGCGGGTGTCCATCCTGCTGCGTCGTAAGGTCTTACAGGTGGGCCACCAGGATATTGAAAATCGTTGGGATGATCTTGCGGCTCAAACATATCAATCACGTGTGGTCTAAACGCTTGATTGGTTTTTACAACATAAGAACCCGCTTCGTAACTTTTACCATTTACTTCAAAGTTTTTGGTTGCCTTTTCTACACGAATACCACTCTTAATTAAAATATTTACAAAGTTAGTAGCAGTAGTTGTTTGGGTTATTGGAATGATATACCCACGCGCATCACGGAGTTTTGGATTTTTATAGACTCTATCATAGTATTGAAGTGCAATCGAATCGGCACGCTGCTCTTTTTGATCTGCCTTCATTAAATCGTTTACCATTTCAACTTTACTTGGAGATAGTGTCCAATAATCTTTGCTTCCGGCATTAATTGAATTTTTACCCATGGTATAAATATTCATGAGTAATTCATCTTTATGACGCGATGCATAATTTAATACTGCGTAGTTTAATGAAACCGAATAATCTATTGAATTTCTGAAATACCATTTTTGTGGTGCAATAGGAAACGGAGTTCCACTATTAGGAATGAGTCTTGAAGGAACAAATGGAATTTTCATGGGTGTAGGATTGCCAATCATTTCTGTTAAAAGACCAACAATGTTATGGTAATACGCAGTTGTTCTTAATCCACCATTCCACCATGTAGAATATACCGATCCGCTTTTCATGGTATAGCCAGGTTTATTTTCGGCATTCAGTCTTGTACTCATCACAGCGCCTAGTTGATCAATGCCTGTAATTAGTAAAGGATCATACACATAATTAAATGGATCGCGGTAAGGAGGGCCAGCCACAACGGTTCCAGCAGGACCTGTTTGGTGGTGATTGTATAAAATTTGTGGCATCCACTCTACATACTGTTGCAAGCTCATGTTGCGCGACTCGCTCATATTGGTCATATAAAAATCACGATTGTTGTCATGACCAATATATTTTTGATAGAGCCTTGGTAAATTGGCCGTGTTGCGTTTTAAAGTATCCGTATTACGCATATACCAATTAGATTGAAGTTCTTGACCATCCGGATTGGCGTGCACAAATAATATAATCGTAGATTTTAAAATTCTTTTTGTTTCCTCATCATTTCGAGATAAAAGTTGGTATAAAGTTTCTATCCACTGATGAATACCAAGTACTTCATTGGCGTGCAAGCCTCCATCTATCCATACAACCGCTTTACCTTCGTTGGCAAGTTGTTTTGCGGCTTCATCCGTTAATCCCTCGGCTCTTGCCATTTGTTGCGAAATCGATTTATACTTAGCAAGTTTTGATAAATTAACTGGATCAGAAACGATCACCATATACTGTGTACGCCCTTCTTCGGTGGTACCAATACTTTGTAGCTTCATTTTTTTAGAAACGGTTGCTAACTTTTGTAAATAAGATTCTGTTTGGGTATAGTTCGCTAACTGATAGTTATCGCCAATATTAAATCCAAAATGAGATCTAGGCGATGGCACTTCTTGTGCTTGACCAACAATTGTAACAACGAGTAGGGTTAAAAATAGAACCGCTTTTTGAAACATATAAAGTAGTTTAGAGTTCGTAAATTAACCGAACTACTTTACAATCTAAACTTTTGTGGGACCTTTTTACAAAGAAATAGGTTAATGCTATTTCATAGTAGCTGTTCCGCCTCTATGGTACTGTCCAAAGTGAAAGAAGCGCACAACAGCAGGTTTACTAGCTTCCAATTCTATTTTAAAAATGTAATCGTAGTCGTCATCTGTTAATAGCGTTACGGGCCTTTTGCCGCCAAGTGCTTCAATCGTTTCTAATACGGTATTGGAATGACCTACAATTAAAACCGATTTACCATTTGCATTTTGCGGGATGAGATCAAGTAATGCCGTTAAATTTTTAGGATTATAAACTTCTAATGGCGCTTTAACGTGATTTGCTGTTTGTCTAGTTCTTTTGGTATCTGTAGAAAAAACTTTTACAACCGCTTCGTTTTGCAAATACGTAGCCAAATCAAGGGCTCTTTGCTGACCCGTAGCTGTTAAATCTGGATCCTGACGGTTTACAAATGCAGTGTCTTTTTCGGCATGTCGAACAATCCAAACAGTTGTTTTTTGTGCAGTTGCAATCAAACCAATATGCAATAAAAATACTAGAACAATGGGGCGAATTAATTGGAGCATGCTGTTTGTTTTAGTGCAATTTAAATAAAAAAGGGTCCAGTTATAAAATAACTGAACCCTTTTAATATGCAAGAGAAAATTCTAATTGTCTTTACAAAGTGGGTTTAATAATAACTCGGTAGAAGATATAGGCCAGATGTATTGTTGTGCATCTGCTTTAATTTCACCTACACCAGGTTTAGCCGGTAAAGGAAGACCTAGACGGGTAATGTCAGTACCTCTAACACCCTCTCCCAATAACTCGATACGTCTTTCTTTTACAATTGCATCAGCTAATGCTGTTGAGTTAGCAAAGTCTGCAGCTGTAAATACAGTTGATGCATCTGAACGGCCGCGCACTGCATTTAATAAAGCAATAGCTTGTGCATCTACGGTATTAGTTGAACGTACTCTTGCTTCTGCTAAACTAAGTAGTACTTCAGCATATCTGATTACAGGTGCATAGTCAGTAAAGATAGAAGCTACACTGTATTTTGTTAAATAGCTTTTACCACCATATACACCAACCATAGATCTTCTTTTATCGGTTGTTTTCCAACCAGCATCAGCAATGATACCAGTAGATAATAAAGAGTACTCTCCATTACCACCATTAAATGCTGCAGGGCCGTAATAGTAGCCTAATTGGTTTTGTGTACCTGGTGCTTCATTAGAAGCAAATGGCATAGACAAAATAGATTCAGTAGTTGTATAAGGCGCTTTAAATACATTCGTAATATCTGATTGTAACGCATGTGCTACACCAGATGCAGCAGTATAAGGTGCTGCACTGCTTACTATTTTATTAGCTTCAGTAATCACATTTGAATAACGACCCATGCTCATGTAAACTCTAGTTTTTAGAGCGATCGCTGTATTCTTGTGCGCGCGAATGGTATTGTTTAAAGCAGAGCTATAACTAGCAGGTAAATTAGTTTCAGCAAAATCTAAATCTGCTAAAATTTGTGTGTACACTTCTGCTACTGTTGCTCTTGCTTTTGCATAATCATCAGAACCTGTGTTGCCTTTTAAACGCATTGGCACACCAGGCTTAGATCCATTGCCATCCCAAAAAGGACGTGCATATAATTGTAGCAAAGAGTAATAACTTAAAGCTCTAAGCAAACGTGCCTCGCCTTGGTAGTTATTAGAAAGTGGAGTACCAACAACTGCAGTTCCTTTAGCGGTCATGCCTTCTAAAAAAACGTTTGTTAAGTTAATTACATAGTAGGCTCTTGACCAATGGTTTTGAACCGAGTTGGTAGAACTGTTTGAAGGCGTATAGTTCCATACATCAAAACCCGTAACTACGTTGGTTCTTTCATTCATGAAATCACCACCACGGATATCGTTAAAAATTTGGTAACGACCACCGTACATACCTGAATTTTTAATAGAGGCATAAATTGCTCTCACCTGTCCTTCAACTCTATCCTTACTATCAAATGCAGTAAGATCAGAAATTACGTTGGTAGGAACCGGATTTACAAAATTTTCTTTGGCACAAGAGGTCATTTGAACAAGACCCGCTGCCATCAAAATGTATAATAGATTCTTTTTCATTTTTCTTAATTAATAGTTTAACAATTAGAACCCAACGTTGATACCAACAGTAATTGTGCGTTGGTTAGCTACGGTGTTTCTGTCAATACCAAAATTGGTAGTACCGTTTCCGTTTGAAGAAACCTCAGGATCTGGTCCTGGATAGGCTGTTAAAATCAGCAAGTTGTTTCCTGAAACATAAAAACGAGCATTTGAAATTTTGATTTTGTCCAACATATTTTTTGGAAAATTATATCCAAGTGTAAGGGTTCTTAACTTGATAAAATCACCTTTAAATACATTAATATCTAGTGGGAAAGAGGAACCGTTAGAAACGTTGTCTCCAAATACAGGTTTTGGAAATTCAGTCACATCTCCAGCTTTTTGCCATCTGTTTAATACACCCACTTCATTATTCCAGAAACGTTGGTCTCTTAAACCAGCTTGTGTACCATAATATAACCAGTTACCCATTTGATACGTGAATAATGCATTGAATTCAAAATTCTTGAATCTTAGATTGTTTTCCCATCCGCCAAATATTTTAGCGTGTGTGTTTTTGTAAACAATCGCATCTGCACTACTTACAGTTGGAGCTACGCTACCATCTGCATACATGAAACGAGATTGACCCGCTGGTGCTACGTGTTGGAATAATACTTGTCTACCTTGAGCATTCAAGAAAACTCTACGACCTGAAGCTTGATCAACACCTGCTGTTCTTGTTACAAACAACATACCAATAGGTTGACCAGGCATTGTGATACTTGGGTTTTCTAGGCCACCTGTAGAACCAATGATATTAGTGATACCAGGTGCTAACGACAATACTTTATTATCGTTGGTTGATAAATTAAATGAAGTAGTCCAAGAGAAATCTTTGTTTTGAACTACGTTGTATTTAATATCAAATTCAAAACCTCTATTGTACATAGAACCAATGTTGGTAGGGATATTTGATGGTAAACCAGCAGATGGAGGTTGTGGTACAAATAATAATAAACCGTCGTTGTTACTATTGTAGTATCCGATCTCGGCAGTTAAACGATCATTAAATAAACCAAAGTTTAAACCAACATCCGTTTTTTTACTGGTTTCCCAAGTAAGGTTTGGATTACCTGCTTGGCTATATCCTACTGTTCCAGCACTTCCATATAAACCAGAGCTAAATGTTGACAATGAAGCAAAGTTTCCTAAGCCACCAATATTACCAACTTTACCATAGCTACTTCTTAAACGTAAGCTGCTAAATACTTTGTCTAACTTGATGTTCTGAATGAATTTTTCAGATAACACATCCCAGCTTGCAGACACACCCCAAAAAATACCATACTTACTATTCACACCTAATTGAGATGCGCCATCTCTACGTACGTTAGCCGTTAAGAAATATTTTCTTTTATAATTATATTGGCCACGAGCAAACTCTGAATACAAATAGTTTTCTCCAATACCTAATCCAGAAGTATTAGGTGTAACCCATCCACCCTGAATGTTTGTAAATGCAGGATCCGCAACAGTTACACGATTTAAACCATAACTGTTTTGGTCAGATTTTTGTTGCTCAATACCAGCAAGTACACTAACAGTATGGTCTTGTGCAAACACTTTATCAAATTGAGCAGTGGTTGTCCAAACCCAACGTTTGTTTTTGTTAAAAATAGCAGAAACAGAACCTGTAGTTGAAAAACCTTCACCAGATAATGGATGAGAAAACACATCATTGTCAACCATTAAGTAATCAAGACCATATTGTGTTCTTACAGCTAACCAATTTACAGGTTTGAACTGTGCATACAAATTGCTAACTAAGTGTTCGCCATAGCTATTAGATCTATTTAAATCCATCGTAATTTGTGGATTGTAAAAACCTACTTGACCTAATTTATTGCCCATAACACCAATCAATCCATTTGCTTGGTTATAAGAACCATCTGCGTTGAAAGGACCAACGTTAGGTGCAGTAATTAAAGCCACACGACCTAAACCGGCTGTTGCAAATGCATCACCCAATGATCCAGAACTTGTAGCAGCTGTATTTTTATCGCTTGTGTATTGAATTTTACCACCCATGCTAAAAAACTTACCTGCTTTATGATCTACGTTCATTAACAATGTTAAACGCTTAAAATCATTTCTATTGATGATACCTTCTTGCTCTGTGTAACCAGTAGAAAAATAATAGCTAGTAGATTCATTGGCACCAGATAAACTAATGGTGTTGCTATGTTGCAAACCTTGGCGGTAAACAATATCAGCCCAATTGGTATTAATAATTTTACCATCTGGACCAACTGTTGTTGCAAATGCATTTGTTGCAGGATTAAAAGTTCCCGCATTTCTTAATGCTTCGTTTTTATAGTCGGTATATTGTTGTGCATCCAAAACTTGTTGTAAACGCTGCGGATTACTAAATCCAATCCAGCTATCTAAAGTTACTTTTGAACGACCTGGCTTACCTTTTTTAGTGGTAATAAATAACACACCATTGGCAGCACGGCTACCATAAATAGCAGTTGCAGCAGCGTCTTTAGCAACGTCAACACTTTCAATATCATTTGGATTGATAGATGATAATACGTTACCTGCTGCACTAGTTGAACTTCCATCACCAGTAAATACTGGTACACCATCAACTACAATAAGCGGGTATGATGATAATGAAATAGAGTTTGCACCTCTAATTCTTAAAACAGGTGGCGCATTTAACACACCACTAGGAATCACTACTTGTACACCAGCAGCTCTACCACCCAAAGCTTGTTCAAAACTTTGTGTAGGTTTGTTTGCAAGAGCCTCGCCTTTAACGCTAGCGATACTTCCTGTGATATCTCTTTTCTTTTGCGTACCATATCCAACTACTACAACTTCGTTTAAGGCTTTGTCTTCTGGAGACAATGAAACCTTAACGGTTGAAACACCTGAAATACTTACTTCTTTAGAATCGAATCCTACATACGTTAGTTTCAAAGTTTTCACTTGTCCAGAAACTTGAATAGAAAATGATCCATTGTTGTCTGTTAGTGCATTTTTGTTGACACCAACAGCACTAATTGTAACACCGCTAAGTGGTGTTCCTTTGTCATCGGTTACCTTCCCGGTAACTGTTCGAGGAGATTGAGCGTATGCCTGAGCTATAAATAGCAAAGCATACGTCAAAAAAACAGTTAGTTTTTTCATCATATTTAATTTTGGTTAATTAGAGATTAAATTTAGTTAAATTATTTTTACGTTAATTCTTTTATTTTTGAGAAATTTATTCTCAAAACTTCCTTTTATTTATTAATATGTTGTAAATCAATATATTATAAAAAAAACAGATTGAATAAATAATTTATTCGAAAATTAAGCTACATTTAATTTAATTTAAATCATGAAAGTTAAAGAAATAATCGGTAGAAATATACGCAGGCACAGAGAGGGTTTGGGCATTAGACAAGGAGCTCTGGCGCAACAATTATCTATCACACCAAGTGCGCTCAGCCAAATTGAAACGGGAAAAACCGATATTTCCGTTGATCGTATCGAGCAAATTGCAGCATCACTCAAATTAAGTTTTTATGAACTCATGACAACACCCAACCATGTGGGTGGCATTAAAGCAGGATTAGAAGTTGAAGAAGTAAACAATAATACCATTCACTTGCTCATCGATAAAATTGATAACCTTTTGAAATCAACTGGTAAAAAAGAAGGATAATAGCTATATTTATCGCATGAGTAATAGCAGTTTAGATAAAAACATAGCCCAACTAATCCAACTAGAAAGCTATATCGAATTGCACCAAAATCTAAATGACTCAATTTCTGGGGAAACAATTGGCTGGCATATAGCCCATAGTTGTCAAGTAATAAACACTATAACAAAAGCTATTGTAAATTCAGACCCTTCACAAGCAAAACCTAAGTTTAGCGGACTTTATTACTTGATTATGCTAACCAATCATATTCCAAGGGGTAAAGTAAAAGCGCCAAATATTGTAATTCCTAAAAAAACAATTTCAAAAGAAGAGATTATTGAAGAAATAGAAATTGCAAAAGCCAATTTGCAAACACTTAGTACCACCCAGCAAAATAAATATTTTACACATCCAATTTTTGGTGATTTGAGTGTGCCTAAAACACTTCGGTTTTTTACAGTACATACCAACCATCACTTAAAAATTATTCGCGATATTCACTAGAATAATATGAAAAATAAAGCAACAGAACTAACATTTAAATATTTTAAAGAAGACTTGCCCGCAGGTCTTGTTGTGTTTTTAGTTGCTCTACCGCTTTGCCTAGGCATTGCACTTGCCTCCGGAGCACCTTTATTTTCAGGCATCATTGCAGGTATTGTGGGCGGCATTGTTGTTGCACTTGCTAGTGGTTCAAACGTAAGCGTAACAGGCCCTGCAGCCGGATTAACTGTCATTGTATTAAATGGCATTAACGACCTTGGTAATTATAATTTTTTCTTATTGGCAGTTGTACTTGCTGGTATTCTTCAAATAGCACTTGGATATTTAAAAGCGGGTGTAATTGGTTACTACTTTCCATCAAGTGTAATAAAAGGGATGCTTGCAGCAATTGGAATCATACTAATTTTAAAACAAGCACCTATCGCTGTGGGATATGTAAAAGGTTTAGCAACGCCTTATCATATCATGTCGATAGTAATTTCAAGTATCTCAATTGCTATTATATTAATATGGGATTTACCATTTATTAAAAAGTTTGCAATTAGCAAATGGGTGCCTGGTGCATTAATTGCTGTAATTGTTGGAACGGGTATCAACGAATTTATGGGCAACTATAATCCTGCCTTACAATTAGTAGATACACAATTAGTTAAACTCCCTGTAGCAAATTCGATAGGTCAATTTGCACAACAATTTACTTTTCCTGACATAGCTGGATTTTTACAACCAAACGTTTATATACTAGCTGTTACCATAGCAATTATTGCCAGTCTCGAAAGTTTATTAAGTACCGAAGCCGGCGATAAATTAGACCCGCAAAAAAGAATTACACCCACCAATCGTGAATTAAAAGCACAAGGTTTAGGTAATGTAATTTCAGGACTTATTGGAGGATTACCCGTTACAGCCGTTATTGTCAGAACCTCTGCTAATGTGAATGCAGGTGCTAAAACAAAACTATCGGCTATTATTCATGGGGTATTTTTATTAATCAGCGTTATTTTACTAGCCTCAATTTTAAATAAAATCCCTTTGGCTTGTTTAGCTGCCGTTTTACTTGTAGTGGGCTATAAACTTGCTAAGGTTTCGCTATTCAAACAAATGTATAAGCTTGGCTGGGAGCAATTCATACCATTTATCATTACAGTAGTTGCGATTCAATTTTCTGATTTATTAAAAGGAATTGCACTGGGTATGATCGTAGCTATCTTTTATATTTTACGTGCAAATTTTAGAAGAGATTATTTGATTCATCACGACAAACAAAAAGAAGGTGGTGCTATCACCATTCAGTTAACAGAGCATGTGACATTCTTAAATAAAGGCAGCTTGGCTATCAAACTATTTGAAATTGAAAACGGAACGCATGTTGTTATTGATGGAACGAATGCACATTACATTGACCTAGATATTTTAGAAATAATCTACAATTTTAAAAATACAGCTACCGAAAAAAATATAACGCTAGAGCTAGTAAATGTTCCAGCTTTTAAGGGAGGCTTTGGGCACTAAAAATTTATTAGCGACTTATTGTTCGAACAATAAATTCTAAACATCTTGCTGCTAGTCTTGCAGTAGCATCGTCTCTGTCGTAAGCAGGATTTAATTCTACAATATCAAGACTTAATAATTTGTTAGATTGTATAATTATATCTAGTGCTTTCCATACTATTTCCGGCGTAAATCCAAGTGGAGAAGGCGCTGAAACGCCAGGCGCATACGCCGATGAAAATCCATCTAAATCAATACTAACATATACTTTATCAATAGATCCAATAAAATTAGTAATGCTATTTTTTACTAGATCCCAGTGTGCTATATTAAACTGCTCTATTTCTAAAAAATTAGAATGAAGAGAAGAAGCCGTTTCAAATAAAGTTTTTGGATTAGACGCTTTTTGAATGCCTAGTACCAAATAATTAAATGAATTAGAAAATTGATTGGCTATTTGAAAAAATGGAGACCCTGAATGACCTTTTCCATCTATTAATGGACGAAGGTCAAAATGGGCGTCAAAATTAATAATACCAACTGTTTGGCCGGTAGTTTCTAGGTATTTTTGAATGCCTAAAAAATGCGGATACGCTGCGTCGTGACCACCTCCTAAAATAACGGGCAAATGATGTTCTTGTAAGCAAGTATAAATGGTATCACGCATCAATGATTGAGCAGCGTCTATGTTATCATCTTCGACAACTATATTTCCATAATCATACACTAATGCCTTTTCATGTAAATGATTGGCAAGCGGTCCTAACATTTTACGAATGCTATCAGGCCCATCTTTAGCGCCACTTCTACCACCATTACGTATAACACCCGCATCAACAGCGTAGCCTAACAATGCAATTTTAGGCTCCTGCCCTTTTTTAATTTGAAGGTCAGTAACGAATTGCACGAGCTCATGCCAATACAATTGACCTTCTGAGTGTCGGCCCACCCAATTCGTAGAAGAAGGATTAACATGATGCTTCATAAAAATTATTGAATTTGCTGTAACAATTTTTCGTCTACTAAATTAGGAATCGTTACAATTAAGTTAGGACTTCTTTTCATTTCACGTTCTATTGCTTCGAGTGAACCACTATTTCTTGCCCAAGCCCTGCGCGCAATTCCATTGTTGACATCATAAAACAACATACTTTCTAATTTCGTTTTTGATGCAGCTGATCCATCCAATACAAGTCCAAATCCACCATTGCTTACTTCGCCCCAACCTACCCCACCACCATTATGAATAGACACCCAAGTGGCGCCTCTAAAACTATCTCCAATTACATTGTGTATAGACATGTCTGCGGTAAACTTACTGCCATCATAAATATTACTGGTTTCTCGGTACGGCGAATCGGTTCCACTTACATCATGATGGTCTCTACCAATAACAATAGGGGCCGTAATCGTTCCATTAGCAATCGCTTCATTAAATGCGGCAGCAATTTTTGCTCTGCCTTCTGCATCGGCGTATAAAATTCTTGCTTTTGAACCTACCACTAATTTATTTTTTTCCGCTTCTTGAATCCACGTAATATTATCTTGTAACTGTTGTGCAATAGATGCAGGAGCATTGGCTAACATTGATTCTAATACAGTTGCAGCAATTTGATCCGTGCGTTTTAAGTCTTCGTGGGTGCCAGAGGTACAAACCCACCTAAATGGACCAAAGCCATAATCAAAACACATAGGGCCTAAAATATCTTGCACATAACTTGGATATTTAAAATCGATATGATTGTCGTGCATTACATCTGCATTGGCTCTTGACGCTTCCAATAAAAATGCATTTCCGTAATCAAAAAAGTAAGTCCCTTTTGCAGTGTGTTTATTGATTGTATTGGCATGACGACGCAGTGACGCTTGAACAACCTCTTTAAATTTTTCTGGATGATTGGCCATCATATCATTGGCCGCTTCAAAAGATAGTCCTACTGGATAATAACCACCAGCCCATGGATTATGAAGTGAGGTTTGATCAGATCCTAAATCAACACTAATATTTTCAGTATCAAAACGTTCCCATACATCAATAACGTTTCCAACATAAGCAATAGATACCACTTCTTTATTTGACACGGCTTCTTTTACAATGTCAATTAATTCATCGAGGTTATGGGTAAGCTTATCAACCCATCCTTGTTCAAATCTTTTTTTAGCAGCACTCGCATTCACCTCTGCACACACTGTAATACATCCTGCAATATTTCCAGCCTTGGGTTGCGCGCCACTCATACCGCCTAAGCCTGCTGTTAAAAATATTTTTCCATTAGGACTTACGCCAGCGCCTAATTTTTTTCTAAAGGCATTCATCACCGTAATGGTAGTGCCATGCACAATTCCTTGCGGTCCAATATACATATATGAACCAGCAGTCATTTGGCCATACTGTGTTACACCCATTGCATTATAACGTTCCCAATCTTGCTGTTTAGAATAATTAGGAATCATCATACCATTAGTCACAACTACACGTGGGGCATCAATAGAAGAGGGAAAAATTCCCATGGGATGCCCAGAGTACATGTGTAAAGTTTGCGTGTCTGTTATTTGAGCCAGGTATTTCATGGTGATGAGATATTGAGCCCAGTTTTGAAAAACCGCACCATTACCTCCATAGGTAATTAATTCCTGCGGATGTTGCGCTACTGCTGGATCTAAATTATTTTGAATCATAAGCATGATAGCCGCAGCCTGATTAGACTGTGCAGGATATTCATGTATTGGCCTTGCGCACATTTCATAATCTGGCATAAAACGGTACATGTAAATTCTACCATATAATTTTAATTCTTCTACAAACTCCTCAATCAAAACTGCATGCCAAGATGCTGGAAAATAACGCAGCGCATTAGCGATTGCTAATTTTTTTTCGGTGGGCGTAAGAATATCTTTTCGCTTGGGTGCATGAGAATATTTATCGTCTCTTGATTTTTTATTGGGCAGTTGATGAGGTATGCCCTGCAAAATCATTTCCTTAAAAGTCATGGGTTGTATCATTTTTAAAAATGAAATATATTAAGCGCTAACTAATTTTCCTGATTTCCATACTTTCGATGGACGCAAAGAACCTTGATAATATAGTATGTCTCTATAATGGTTGGAGGGATATAATACAAAATCTGCTTTATTACCTGCAATGAGTCTTCCTCGATCAAATAAATCAAGTGCAGCTGCTGCTCTAAACGTAATACCAGCAAATACTTCGGCGGTTGTAAGCTTTTCAAATGTAGCAAGTATAGAAGCTTGACATATCAAATCTCCCATAGGTGCTGATCCAGGATTCCAATCAGACGCAATGGCTAGTGCGCCTCCTTTATCTAATATTTTTCTTGCTGGCGCAAAAGCACAACCAAGTCCTACACTCGCGCCAGGTAGTGCAACTGCGATAGTTTTTGACTGAGCTAGTAACTCAATTTCTTTACCCCCTGATGCTTCTAAATGGTCTGCCGAAAGGGCGCCATATTGTACAGCAACTTCGGAACCACTTGTGGTAAATTGATCGGCATGAATAGTAATATCAAAGCCAAGCCCCTTTGCCGATTGTAAATATGGTGCGATTTCTAATGCAGAAAAAGCAGAAGTTTCTATAAATGCATCAATGCGGTTTGTAAGTTTTTCAGATTGTAAAACTGGAAATAAATTTGTAACCAAATAATTTAGGTAGTCTTCGTTGGTGCCACTAAAATCTTTGGGTGGAAGATGTGCAGCCAAACAAGTAGCCACAAGGTCTGCGGCTGTTTCCTTGTTACCATTACGTATAGCGCGTAACATTTTTATTTCTTCTTCTACCGAAAGGCCATATCCGCTTTTAACCTCAATAGTTGTTATTCCTAATTGTAATTGTTTGTTCGCGTTTTGAATTACAATTTGCGTTAACTCCTTTTCTGTGCATTTTCTTGTTTGAGTTACCGTATCCCAAATACCCCCGCCGGACTGTGCAATTTCTAAATAAGAAACGCCAGCATTACGGAGTGCAAAATCACGGGCTCTATTGCCACCAAAACAAAGATGGGTGTGACAATCGATATAACCAGGAACCGCAACATAAGTTCCATTAAGTTCCGTAATCATTGCATTTGGATAAGCAGCTAATAATGCATCCCATGTATCAACTGCCACAATTGTATCATTATCAATTGCAATACCTGCATTTGAAATTGTATGGAGGGCACTATCATTGATGGGGCCTTTAAGCGACAAATCCTGTAAACTCACTAATTGACTAATGGGTCCAATTAATTCCATATTGTAGTATTATAACACAATGTAAGAATTATTCGAAAAAGCCGGTGAGTATCGGTGGTAAAGAGTCGTTTTAATTAGCCTCTTTTTTTATTGCGAAGAAGTTTAGGGCCATACCAAAGCCAAAAGCCGGTAGTGCAAAATAAAAACAATGCTGTGCCCATAATCAAAGTATATGCAAGTTTTATGGGCTCACCTTTGGTATTAAAATAAGTATCCAAATAGGAAGCGTCGTGAATGTCTTCTATAAAATCAGATTTGCGCAGGTTAACTTGTAATACACTACCAGTGGCTCCATCAAGTTGTACCTCCCAATAATGTTTGGCATACACAAACTTAACAATACCCTTATCTTTTCGGATATCGATACGGTCTAAATTAGTGGAGAGTTTATTGTCAACTTGGTGCACTAAAACACTATCCGCAATGGTATGTAAAGTTGAAATGGGTTTCCAAACTGCAAGGTTGGTAGAAGTACCCTTAGAAGTTGCAGGTAAAAGCCAGCCATTTGTATTTTTTTTCCACCCCAGTAAAACACCAGTGATTGCAACAACAAAGAAGAAAATAAATAAAACAGCCCCCATTAACCGGTGCACTTTTCTAAAAATTCTTAAAACAGCTACTTGCATCCTTCAAAGTTAAATTAAATATGCAAGAAGATTATCACAATTAATGAAGATTACAGCCCCTAAAAAAGAGCCAGAAATTCTTTTTTTATACTTTCGTTTACTGAAGCATAATTCAATGGCTGTAAATTAAGGAAATTCAAAAATAAAGTTTATTTTCAACAGAATTTAATATCCATGGAAGTACATCATCACTCACACAAACCAAAAAACTGGAAAGAGTACATTACAGAATTTATAATGCTCTTTGCAGCAGTTACCCTTGGTTTTTTTGCAGAAAATTTAAGAGAGCACAGCATTATTTCGCACCGTATTGAGCAAAATAAGGTTGCCATTTTAAAAGATTTAGAAAATGATGCAGTTACAATCGATAGTCTTTTAGCAAATGAACAACTTATCATCAATAGATTTGATAGGGTAATCAATCTTTTATACTTACAAAAAAATAAAGTTATTAATGAATCTCAATTGATTGATTCCATTAAAGCATTTCCGGAAATGATTGCTGCAACATTTACACTTTATGTAAATAATAGTTCATTTAAAAATATGCAATCTAGTGGTTTACTAAGTTATGTAGAAGAAGAGGATCTGAAAAATAGTTTATCTTATTATTATGAAGTTGTTTTTAAAAGAATAGAAAGTAATAATGTATTTTTTGATCAAGCAGGTAAAGAGTTTGGCTCCGCATTGCCACTGGGCATTGGCTCTTATTTTAGAAAAATGAGGACTGATTCATCTAATTATGATTTAAATAAACCAAGCAACTATGTAAACTTTATGCTAAGCTTACAAGAAACAAAAAATATCTTACAATCAGAAAAATTCATTTACGATATTCAAAAATATTACAATCAAATTTTCGTATACCAGATGGCGCTGAAAATGGCTAAAGAAGAAAATGGTAAATTATTGAAATTATTAAAATCAGAACATTCATAAAATGGAAGTACACCGCCCTAAATTTTTAAAAGGATTTGTAGAAGAAGTTTTTGTTATTCTTCTAAGTATATCATTAGCCGTTGCCGCCGAAAGAATGGTAGAGCATTATGTTCATACCAAACAAGGAGAAGCAGCACTAGTAAGACTTGCAGCAGAAATGAAAAGAGACGTAGTAGATTTTAAATTTAACGTAACTGTTCATAAAAATGCTGTTTTTGCAATAGATCAAATTACTGCTTGGTCTGCTGGAGAGATTGAAATCAGTGACGATTCACTTTCTATTTACCTCTCTAATGCACTTGATTTTACATTTTTCGCGAGCAATACTTCAGAATATGAGTCTTTAAAAGCAACAAGCAAATTAGCGTATATCCAAAATCACGAATTGTTATCAAAAATTATTGTTAGCTATAACCGTTATGAAGATTTTAAACTTTCAACCAATGTAGGTAATGACCTTGTTCAAAAGATTTTTGCTATTCTCAGAAATAAAGTAAAATATAAATTTAGATCTATACAAGAACAACCGCATTACATTTTTGATGGCGCAAGTATCAGGCAAAATTTAAAGGGCAATCAAGAATTACTGAATTTATTACAAGAAAAAAAATTAATGGATTCGGTAGTTTTTCTTTGGAATCAAAATGGATTAGAAAGAACAAACGAATTAATTAAACAAATAGAAGAAGAAACAAAATAAATGGAAGTACATCACCACCCACATGTTCCAAACCATGCAAAACCATGGAAAGAATATTTATTAGAAGGTTTAATGATTTTTGTTGCGGTAACACTTGGTTATGGCGCCGAAAATGTTAGAGAACATTATGTAGAAACTAAAAAAGCACTTATCAGTGCCAAAAATTTATACGTGGATGTAATCAACGACTCTATCGGATATGCAAATACAATTAAAAGTAGAGATAAACAAGATACCTGTTTTGAAATTATTAATGCTTATTATAACAACAACGAGCTGGACAAAGAAATACCATCAGTTTATGCTGCTCATAGCTATATGACACGAAGAATCTTATACCAAATGAATACACTGGCTTTGGATGAAGTTAAAAGTTCTGGGACTTTAAAATTTTTAGAATCAGACGAATTAAAAGCCGCCATTCAGCGGTACGCTAGTCTAGGTAGTGGCCTTAAATTAAGAGAACAGCGAGAATTTGCTTATATAGATAGAATGTTAGATCCCATTTCTATAAACAATTTTAAGTTTAATTTTTTACGTCTTGCTGGAGACAACTTTAAAATTGATAGCAATAAAATAGTGATTACAATACCAATTCCTGCAAATCAAAAAATGATAAAAAAAGATCAGCTTGACTGGGATAATTATATAGCTATTTTAGGTATGCTTCAAACAATTCGTGATTCGACCAATAAAAGTTATATTCTTAAAACCCAGGCGCAGTGTCACGAACTTTTAACCTTATTACGCAACTACCTTATAAAGCATGGTGCGTTAGAAAATAATAATCATTAATTATGGAAGTACATCACGCGCATCATCCCAATCATAAGAAAAAGATTAGTGAGTATTTTTTAGAATTTTTTATGCTCTTTTTTGCAGTAACCCTAGGATTCTTTGCTGAAAACTACCGAGAGCATAGCATTATCGAGCACCGCATGCAAGAAAATTATGCTGCGGTCATTGTAGATTTGGAACAAGACAACTTAAAAATAGATAGCATTTTTACGGAGGCAAAAAACGGTATCAATTTAATTACTTTGTCGCATGTATTGTATAAGTTCAAAACCGGAGAATTTACTGAAAATGAACTTTTGGACAGTATCTACAATATAAAAACGATTCCTGGCTATACAACTCTATTTGTCAACAATACGACATTTAAAAACATGCAGTCTAGTGGACTACTTAGTTACGTTACCGATAAAGAATTAAAAACAGGTTTATCTTATTATTACGAAGTATTATTTAAGAAATTAAATGATAATAATAAACTTTTTGATGATGTAGGAATTAATTATTTAGACAAGTACTTAATTTTTAATCAAGGGTCTGGTCCAAGAAAATTTTTTCCTGAAATGTATAAAGACATGAATCCTGAAAATGGATTTGCAGATCCAAAAGAATATCGAAAGTTTTTAATGGGGCTCAAATCCACTAAATCTATCCTCACGTCAGACGATTTTGTGTCTGCTACCAATGTATACATATCTAGGTATTTTGGCTATCAACGCATACTTTCAACAGTAAAAGCAAACAACTATAAATTAATTCAGCAATTAAAAGCACAGCTAGAACACTAGTTAAACTTCGCAATCAATAGTAGCGCAATTAACTAGGATTAGCTTATATTTAAGTATTCATTAATATTTAATTATAAGCCATGAAAAAATTGCTTTTTTTATTGCTATCATTTACTGCTACTGCTAGTTTCAAATCCATAGCACAGGCGCCTTCAAGCATTAAAGTATCTCAACAGCCTTTTGTCACGTATCCATTTTCGGATCCGGATCCAATTGCTTCACAAACAGCCATTTATCCTTATTATAGATTTGATGGTTTTACCAATAAACCCGTTAACAAAAAATGGACGGTTGTTGAACTCGAAAATGACTATATCAAAGTTCTTATTCTTCCTGAAATTGGCGGAAAAATTTGGACCGCCATTGATAAAACAACGGGTAAAGAATTTTTATACAACAACAAAGTTGTCAAGTTTAGGGATATTGCCATGCGCGGCCCTTGGACAAGTGGCGGACTCGAAGCCAATTATGGAATTATAGGTCATACGCCCAACTGTGCTACACCCGTAGATTACAGCACCAAAAATAATATGGATGGTAGCGTAAGTTGTTTTATAGGCGTACTAGATTTATTAACCAGAACCAATTGGCAAATAGAAATTAATTTACCAAAAGACAAAGCATATTTTACCACAAATTCTATATGGAATAATAATACAAGTATTGGTCAACCCTACTATCATTGGATGAACGCTGGTATCAAAACCAAAGGAAATCTCGAATTTATTTATCCTGGAACAAATTATATTGGTCATGGCGGTGAATATGCATCATGGCCTATCAATGAAGATAATGGTAAACGAATTAATTTTTACGAAGAAAATAATTTTGGAACGTACAAATCATACCATGTCATTGGTAAACAAACCGATTTTTTTGGTGCCTACTGGCATGATGATAATTACGGTATGGTCAGGTATGCTCCATATGACAATAAAGCAGGAAAAAAAATATGGATTTGGGGACTATCGCGTCAGGGTATGATTTGGGAAAAAATATTAACTGACACGGATGGTCAATACGCCGAAATACAATCTGGACGCCTCTTTAATCAAAATGCTGCAAACAGTAGCTTTACTCCATTTAAGCATATAGAATTTGCACCGCATGCTACCGATACCTGGAAAGAATATTGGTATCCAGTGAATAAAACAAAAGGTATTGTGGTAGCTGGCGAATTTGCGGCGCTCAATGTTACAATAGAAAATGGATTTTTAAAGTGGTACTGCTCACCAGTTGCGTTTTTTAATGACACTTTAGAAATTATTGTTGACGGCAAACAGCTTGTTAAAAAAGCAATTCGTGCAAAGCCACTTCAAACAGTAAGCGATTCTATTAAAATAGGTTTTGAAAAAAATAATTTATCGGTATCACTCACAAAACAACAACTTGTTTGGAAAAGTGATCCAAACTTTAATACACTTTCTAGACCCCTAGAATCTCCTTCAAAATTTGAATGGAATACGGCAGAAGGTCTTGTGATTCAGGGCAAAGAACTCATGGATCAAAAAATGTTTACCGAAGCCGAAGTTAAACTACAACAGGCATTGGCAAAAGATCCTTATCATTTACACGGACTCGTGAAGCTCGCAGAATTATTCATCAGAAACGGCGAAGACCAAAAAGCATTTGATGTTTCTAAGACAGCGATATCAATTGATGCACACCATGGTGCAGCAAATTATTATTATGGATTAAGTGCTGCTCGTTTAAATAAAGAGGCAGATGCTATTGACGGATTTAGCATAGCCACCATGAGTGTAGAATATAAAGCTGCAGCACTAACAGAGCTTGCAAAAATACATGCACAACACAAAAGATGGGACAAAGCCTTGTCCTATGCATCACAAGCAACAGATTATAATAAACACAATAGTGATGCTATTGCGCTTCAAATAATAGCCAATCAGCAATTAGGTAATTTTACGAGTGCAAGACAATTGATTACAAAGCTAGAAAAAGAACAGCCTTTACATTTGTATGTAAAATGGTTTACAAATAAACTTGCATTCAAGAATGAATTACCGGAAGAATCAATTTTAGAACTAGCCTCATTTTATGGAGATATAAAACTTGAATCAGAATTATCAAAAATATTAGACGCGCTCCCAAATCATCCATTGGCTATTTATTGGAAAGCCTTTTTAAATAAATCCAATGCGAGTAAAGTAAGCGAGCTATTAAATAAAGCCAATAGCGCTTCTACATTACTCATATTTCCTTTTAGAACTTCTTTGATGCCTATTTTAGAGTGGGCTGCAAAAAACAGTACAAGCTGGAAACCCCGTTACTACTTAGCGCTTTTATTACATGATAAAAATAAAAAAGAAGAAGCTTTTCAAATGGTAAGTTCATTAGGTACAACACCTACCGATGCTCACTTTTTTGGACTTCGAGCTGTTTGGAATAAAAATCAGGCTAATGTCAAAGAATTAGACTTACAAAAAGCAATACAATTAGATCCAACAGCTTGGAGATACCAAAAACTCCTTGTACAACAATACCTTCAAACAAAAAATTATGACAAGGCACTTACGATAGCAGAAAGTTTTAAAAAACGAAGCAATCAAGAGAACTTTATCATGGATATGCTTTTAGCAAAAACACTACTTCTCAATAAAAAATATAAAGAATGTGATAAGTTATTATCTAGCATGGAAGTGATTCCGTTTGAAGGCTCTACCGATGGAAGAGCTTTATATTGGGAAGCAAAAATGATGCAGGCTGTTGCTGCATTAAAGAATAAAAACTATACAAGTGCAATTCAATTTATTCAAGAGGCGCAAGAATGGCCAGAAAATTTAGGGGCTGGGAAACCTTATGAATCTGATATAGACAGTAGGCTAGAGCAGTACTTACAATATGTTTGTTTAAAGCAATTGAATAAATTAGATAGCGCACAAGTATTGCTTAAAAATATTACTGCATTTAAACCAGGCATTTACAACACCATTAAAAATTTTCAGGCAGCCAACAATTTAATTACCAAGTGGGCTTACAA
>CAJBRT010000132.1 GCA_903958045.1 uncultured Bacteroidota bacterium
GCTATTGGATCAAAAAGAAAAGAAGAAAGAGTTCGTTATTTGAAAAATTATTGGGCTACAAAAGCGCTTCAAATTCCGGGTGTAAAAATCCATACTTCATTCAAAGACAAATATGCTTGTGGTATTTGTGGTGTCACTATTGATGGTATGACACCTGCCGCATTAGACGGGGCACTATATACGAATTATAAAATTCACACGGTAGGTATTGTTTGGGAAAATATTAGTTGCGTTAGAATAACGCCTCATGTGTACACCAGGCTTGAAGACCTCGATAAACTGGTAGCAGCCTTAACAGAAATTGCTGCGAAACAAAAAGGATAAGTGCTTACAATAATAAACCCCCAAATTTGGGGGTTTATTATTTTTTATGCTTTAGCGGCAGCTTTTGCAGTTTTTACAACAGCTACTTTAGCTGGACGGCTCTTACCAAAAGAACCTTTGAATCTTTTACCTTTTGCGGTTTTTTTATCACCTCTACCCATGGTTTAAATTTTTAAATGAACAATCTTGAACTGCAAAAATAGAAAAACCCCGCGAAAGCGGGGTTCAATTCTTTTTGGAGGCAAAAATTAAACTTTGCTGCTTAATTCTTTACCAGCTTTAAAGCGAGCAACTTTTTTAGCTTTGATCTTGATTGTTTCACCAGTTTGTGGGTTACGGCCCGTACGAGCTGCACGCTTAGAAACTGAGAAAGTACCAAAACCTACAAGCGTTACTTTATCACCTTTTTTAAGTGTTTTAGTAACAGTGTCTACGAAAGAGTCTAACGCTGCGTTAGCTTGTACTTTTGTGATACCAGCATCTTCAGCAAGTTGCGCGATTAATTCTGCTTTGTTCATAAATGATTTTTTAGTTGTTTGAATAACAAAACAAATTTATCCGCTTTTCCCAAACCCCAAAATTTTTTTATTGAAAATTGGTTTTGGGTAGATGCGCCAAATCCTTTATGCAAAGGGATTACAGGCTTTTTTGTTAAACCGTGAAACTGTAAATGAATCGTTTTAATTTGCTGAAACCCTTTGCTGTAAAGGGTTTCAGGAGAAATTGCCTAGAATTCAATGGCGGTAAGGGTTCTAGAACAATATAATGAAGATTTGTGATTACCAAAATGAAAATTTAAATCTATCCACACTCAATTCACAACTGTCATTAATGACCTAAAACCAATCATTAACTGGCCCCAAAGCATTGTGGCGTCTTGTCTTAAGGCTGTCGAGTATGTTTCGATATACCTGTCATATTGTTCCCTGTTTTCCAAAAAATATTGCACCGCGTAAGTAGGTCCGTCACTATCATCAATGTCTACAATTCTTACAAAATGGTAGTGGGTAAAACAACCCGTTTGCATCACATCAGGAATATGAGTGTCTTTCATCCAGTTTACCCAGTTTTCATGAATGCTGGGGTCAATTTTAGTGGTTACGTTGTAAATCAACATGATAGAGCTGAATTAAATGGGTTATTTGGCCTTTTTTAGGCTTAATTCTACAAAAATAGGACAGTGGTCACTGTGTTTGACGTCTGGGAAAATAGAGGCGCTCTTTAAGGTGCTAGCGAGGCTATCTGTTATACATATATAATCGATACGCCATCCCTTGTTTTGTAAACGCACCGTTGGGAAGCGCTGGCTCCACCAGGTGTAACCGCCCGTAAATTCAGGATGTAGCTGTCTAAAACTATCTATCCATCCAGTTTCTATAAATTGATCCATCCAGGCGCGCTCTTCTGGTAAAAATCCAGAACTCTTTTTGTTGCCCTTAGGATCATGAATATCAATTTCACGGTGGGCAATATTGTAATCACCCACAACAATCAGTTGAGGTCTTTTTTTTCTCAACGCCCCTAAGTATTGTTCAAATTCTGAAAGCCATTGGTATTTATAGTTTTGTCTTTCATCACCACTGGTACCCGATGGGAAATAAGCATTCACAATGCTAACGGGTCCAAAATCTGCTTGTATCACCCGGCCTTCAAAATCAGACTGCTCAATACCCGTTCCATACACGACATTGTCTGGCTTTATTTTTGTAAAAATGGCAACGCCACTGTATCCTTTTTTTTGTGCCGAATACCAATAGCATGCATACCCTAATTTTTCTATTTCAGTGGTATCAACGTCTTCTTTGCTGGCTTTGGTTTCTTGTAGGCAAATAATATCGGCAGGATTTTCTGAAAGCCATTCAACAAAACCTTTTTTAATGGCAGCTCTGATGCCATTAACATTGTAGGAAATAACGCGCATTTATAATAAAAATTTATTGTAAGCAATAAGTAATAATTCTTTCATCATAGTTGAATCAGTTAATTCTTTTGTGATGATAAAATTTTCTGGATCCGTTTTTCCTTTAACAATAGCAATGAGCCTATTGTTCAGATAGATTTCTTTCATTTCATGGTTCCAGAAACTACGTATAGTAAATCGTTCGCCCCTTATTTTTCCCGTTAATTGATAATCATAAGTTACTTGAAATGGAAATTCTTTTTTACTCACTTTGGCAATGGAACTACTATCTATTCCGTTGGTTGTTTCATCTAAATAAATTCGTTTATAAGGATCTCCCTTATGTTTAGTAATACTAAAAATGGATACTGTATCTTTTCCTTCTAACATCAGATGCACTTCGCTTGATAAATAATTAGAAAAAAACTCCTTTTCACTAGAGGCAGTGCTATATGGGTCTATCTCTGTTGCGATTTTTATGGTATAGTTTTTGTCTTGGTATACGTCTCTGCATTCCTGTCTTAAATA
>CAJBRT010000133.1 GCA_903958045.1 uncultured Bacteroidota bacterium
AATATCAAAAACAATATTATCACTGCCTTCTAAGCAGTAGGTCATTGGTTCGAATCCAATCCGGTTCACAAAGCCCCAAACACCTATTTTTGGGGCTTTTTCATGCCATTTCCTTCCCAATTGCCATTTATTTTTACGACATTTACAAGGTATGCGAACCACCCGTGCCTACTTATTATTGAGTTGTTTATCTCTATTTATAGGGGTATTTCAGGTATTAGGTCAGGGCTGCCCACCCAATATTGGCTTCGAAACTGGAAATTTAGGTAGTTGGGACGCTTTTGACGGTTCTATTGCGCGTTCCAATGGGGCCATCAATATGGCACTTGGAAGCCCACAAGACGGCAAACACACCATCATCACCAACTTTCCGGGTACTACCGCCAAAGACTATTATGGCGGCTTTCCTACTAGTTGCCCCAATGGTAGCGGCTATTCGTTAAAACTTGGAAACGACCAAACCCAAGCAGAGGCGCAGGGCGTATCCTACACGTTTACAGTTCCTTCCACAGAAGGCGATTATAGCATCATTTATAATTATGCAGTTGTTTTTGAAAACCCAGCTGGTCATCAAGATTGGGAGCAACCAAAATTTATGGTCAAGGTTTTTAATGTTACCGATAACAAATATGAAACCTGTGGTGCTTTCGAATTTATTTCGGCACCCAACTTACCGGGCTTTAAAGAATCAACCGTTAAAAGAACAGTCTTCTACAAAGAATGGGCCCCCATTACTTTAAAACTTCCTGGATATCAAGGTAAAACGTTAAGACTTGAATTTACAACCAACGATTGTTCGAGAGGCGGTCATTTTGGTTATGCCTATTTAGATGTCAATGACAATTGCACCACACCCGTTACGGGGAATGTTTTTTGTACCAATATTACTGGCTTAAACTTAACGGCGCCATATGGCTTTGCTGATTACAAATGGTATACCGAAGATTTTTCGAAACTGCTTGGTTCTGATGTTGTGCTCACCATTACGCCTGCCCCGCCACCAAAAACCAGACTCGCACTTGTAATTACGCCATACCCCAATCAAGGTTGCCTAGATACTTTATATACAACCATTGTAAAATCTTTGGATCCATATGTTTTTAAATTAGCAGACAGTGTTGTTGCCTGCCAAAGCAATGGTGCAGATGTAACAGACAGTTTAGTAACAGCAGGCAGTAGCCCTGGATTAAAACTGAGTTATTTTAATAGCCCTACGAGTGGCGATTATGTAACATCTCCAAAAGCAATTGGAAAATCGGGAATGATTTATGTTAAAGCAACCAACAGTGCGGGTTGCGCAGACACCAAACCTTTATCTGTAATTGTTCATCCTAACCCGGTTATCACCATTAAGCAACCTGATGCTGCGTGTATTCCTGAAACAATCAATCTAACAAATCCAAGCTACACAAGTGGCAATGATCCCAATTTAAAATATACTTATTGGCAAGATGCACTTGCAAAAACACCTCTATCCAATCCTACAAAAATTGCACAAACAGGCAACTATTTTGTTTTAGGTACAAGCCCTTTTGGATGTAGCAGTATTGTACCCATCAATACGAGCATTAGTGCGCCACCCAATACATCCGTTACCAATTTCATGGCCTGCGGCAGCATTCCGCTTGACAGCATTTCACCTATCAAAGGAAGCGATCCTAGCGCAAGTATTAGTTACTTTTTTGACAGCACCGCTTCACAAAGCCTAAGTAACAATCACCGGTTTACAAGCAGCACCAATTATTTTATAAAATTCACGGCACCTGCTGGATGCAGTGTTGTAAAAAAAGCGAGTGTAACCATAAATGATTATCCGAATTTTACAGTTATACAACCAGCACCCGTAAAAATTCCTGTCACCATAGATATTACTAGCATTCCACCACCATCTAGTAATTGGGTGTATAGTTATTGGCAAGATTCTTTGTGTACCGCACCATTACTGCAACCAAAAAGAGTTTTAGCCACTGGTAAATATTTCATTAAAGCAACTACCCCAATTGGATGTGCCCAGGTACAAACCATTAATGCGGTAGTGAATGACGCAGACGTAATTCCACCCAATGCATTTTCACCCAATAGTGATGGCATCAATGATACATGGAGCATCCCCCTGTTAGATTATTATCCGAATTGTACGGTTAGTGTATTTAATAGAACAGGACAACAAGTATTTGGCTCTAATGGGTATGGAAAAAACTGGGATGGCAAATCAAAAAATCAAACAACCTTACCGTTGGGCGTATATTATTACGTTATTAAATTATCAGGAAAACATCAAGCCTTTGCTGGTAGTGTTAGTATTTTATACTAAATGATTATGGAAGTAAAAATTGAAGCGTCTTGGAAAGAAGTGTTGAATACCGTTTTTAAATCAACGTACTTTTTACAAACAGCAGCGCATATAAAAACAGAGCTTGCCACAGGTGCAACGATATTCCCAGCAGGCAATGCCATTTTTAATGCATTCAATCAAACACCGTTTCATGATGTTAAAGTGGTTATTTTGGGTCAAGACCCTTACCACGGCAGCGGTCAGGCCATGGGTCTTAGTTTTTCGGTGCCAAAAGGTGTTAAACCACCGCCATCACTCGTTAATATTTTTAAAGAATTAAAATCAGATATTGGACTTCCTATCCCTACACAAGGTGATCTAACCCCATGGGCTAAGCAAGGCGTACTTTTATTAAATGCGGTACTTACGGTTCGGGAAAATGAACCTGCGAGTCATGCAAAAATTGGTTGGATGCATTTTACAGACGCCGTTATCAGAAAAATATCAGATGAAAAAAAAGGAATTGTTTTTTTATTATGGGGTAAATTCGCAGAACAAAAACAAATATTAATTGACGAAACCAAACATTTTGTGCTAAAAGCAGCGCACCCCTCGCCGTTTAGTGCAGACAAAGGTTTTTTTGGTTGTAAACATTTTAGTAAAACAAACGAACTACTTGCAAAGCAAGGACTTCAAGTAATAGACTGGCATATTTAATTATAGATCATGAGCGAACCCATAAAAAAAATATCAACGATACAATTTATTGCTGGAAGAATACTAGCAGTATGGGCCATCATCATTTTTGCAAGCTCCATGCTTGTAGCCGTCTTTTTTTTACTGCCTTGCTTTTTTTTGTCTGAACCACATGTTGCTATACTACACAGAAAAGTGACCCAAGTTTGGATGCGATTTTTTTTATTTTTTATAGGATGCCGCATCAAAATTAAAGGCGCCCATCATTTTGTAAAAGGTGAAAACTATGTGGTGGTTTGTAACCACAACTCTTTAATGGATGTTCCAGTGA
>CAJBRT010000134.1 GCA_903958045.1 uncultured Bacteroidota bacterium
CATCCACTATTCTGCTTTGCAACAGGAGGATATTCAAAAAATGATGGAGAAAAAAATCACCGCTTTAAGTTTCGAAAATTTTAAAGACGCTAGTGGTACGTATCCAATTGTGCGCAGTATGAGTGAGATAGCAGGAAGTGCGGTTATGCTTATTGCTGCACAGTATTTAAGTAGTTTTAATAAAGGTAAGGGCGTGTTACTTGGTGGTATCAGCGGTATTCCGCCAACTAAAGTAGTGATTGTGGGTGCTGGTATTGTGGGTGAAAGTGCTACACGCAATGCACTTGCATTAGGCGCTTCTGTAAAAGTATTTGACAACGATATTTATAAGCTTAAACAATTACAAAATAATTTAGGCCAGCGCGTATGGACTTCTGTACTTGAACCTAAAATTTTAGCCAAGCAATTAAAGACCTGTGAAGTGGCAGTGGGTGCGCTCAGTAACGAATACGGTAGAGCGCCTGTTGTGGTTACCGAAGAAATGGTTGCCGCCATGAGGCCAGGTAGTATCATTATTGATGTAGCTATTGACAGAGGGGGTTGTTTTGAAACCAGCGAATTGACTAGTCATCAAAAGCCAACTTTTGTAAAGCATGGCGTGATTCATTATGGTGTGCCCAATATTCCATCTGGTTTTGCAAGAACGGCGAGTCAGGCAATTAGTAACGTGCTCATGCCACTCATGCTAAGGGTTAGTGATGAAGGCGGACTCGATGAAATGTTATGGCATGATGTGAATGTGAGAGAAGGTATTTATTTATTTAAAGGCGCTTTAACCGATTTTTATATCAGTCAAAAATTTGACTTAAAATACACCGACCTTAATTTACTCATTGCCAGCAGGCGTTAAACAGCTTCAATATAAAATCATGGAAAGAAGAAATTTTTTAAAAAGCAATATCCTAGCAGGTGCCGGTATGGCGGCTGCTACAATGCCATTTGTTACCCGCGCGGCTAATAAATCTAGTGCAGCAAATGGTACATTCGATTCAAAACCGTTTACCGCTGATTATGCTTTTCATGATGGTATGTTTAGTGCACACGCTGGCCCAGATTTTATTGAGCAAATCAAATTTGCACATAGTGTAGGATTTAGATCTATCGAAGATAATGGTATGATGTCCCGCACGCCAGAAATGCAACAAAAAATTGGCGATACACTTGCAGGTTTAAACATGCGCATGGGTGTGTTTGTAATTGCTTATGATAACTGGCCACTACAAACTTCTTTAACAAGTGGTGACAAACAGTGGCGTGAAAAATTTATTAAATATTGTAAAGATTCGGTTGAAGTAGCAAAAAGATGTGGTGCTAAATGGATGACCGTAGTGCCTGGTAATTTTGACCGCAAACTCCCAATGGGCATTCAAACGGCTAGGGTTATTGAATCACTTAGGTATGGCGCCGAAATTTTAGAAAAGCACAATTTAATTATGGTATTGGAGCCATTAAGCGATACACCCGATTTATTTTTAAGACATACCGATCAAACCTATTCAATATGTAAGGCGGTGAATAGTCCTTCTTGCAAAATTTTATTTGACATGTACCACATGCAAAGAAATGAAGGCAATATTATCGCCAACATTAACTTATGCTGGGATGAAACTGCTTATTTTCAAATAGGAGATAATCCGGGTCGTAACGAACCGGGTACCGGCGAAATGAATTATCAAAACATCTTCAAACACATACATAATAAAGGTTTCAGAGGCATTTATGGCATGGAGCATGGTAAAGCTGGTGGCGGTAAAGAAGGCGAAATTGCACTGATTAATGCATACCGTAATGCCGATAATTTTACTGTGGGAAGCTAACTTTTCCCATACTTAATGTAGGTGATCCAGCAACTGCTTCGTTGGCTAAAATAGCAAATAGTACCGCTTCTTTTGCATCCGGATGAACGCCCAGTGTTTCTAAATTTTTAAAAGAAGCATGAGGGCATAAGTTTTGCAACTGCTGCATGATATAGGCGTTGTGAATACCACCACCACTTGCATAAATGACTATTTCTTTACTAGCATTACCCACCATTTTATGGATACCATCTGTTATTACACGCGCTGTAATATAACTCAGTGATGCAACCATATCTTCATGCGGCATCGTAACAATGCCAGCAGTTTTACAAGCGGCTGCAATAAATGCTTGATTAAATAATTCGGGGCCAATGGTTTTAGGAAACGAAGCACTAAAAAATGGATGTGCTAATGCTGCGTTTACAAACGCCTCATTGATTGTACCACTGCTTGCTATTTCGCCGTTTACATCGTAATTGAGGCCATCATAATTTGCTTTTACATAACCATCAATAAGTGTATTGGCAGGCCCAACATCTGTGCTAATAATATTTGTGGTTTGTCCAGCAGGCAAATAAGTGAAATTAGCAATACCGCCCATATTTAGTAAGATTCTATTTTCGGTTTCACTCGCAAACAAAATAGTATCGCCATATAAAGCCAGCGGTGCACCTTCGCCACCAGCTGCAATATGCTTTTGTCTAAAATCGCTAAGGGTAATAATGCCTGTTGCAGTACTGATTATATCGCCATCGCCAATTTGTAATGTTGCATTACCGTAAGCACTTTGCGGGTGCATAAATTTTGGTGCATGATAAATCGTTTGACCATGGCTTGCGATTAAATCGACACTTGAAGCCTGAATACCCCAACTATTAAGTGCAGACAATACCATGCTGGCGTGCACCCTAGCTATATGTGCATGTAAGAGCGTTACTTGTTCAAGATTTACAGCTTTAACCGAAAATATTTGTGCAATGGCAGTTTTAAATTCAGGGGCGTAGGGTATAGTAGTATGGTGGGTTACATTGATTTTTGTGCTTTTGCCGCTCCCCCAAATTTTACAAATAGCAATATCAAGTCCATCCACAGAAGTGCCACTCATGAGTCCAATGATGGTTCTTTCATGACTAGATGCAATGCGGCTTAGCGCTTTGATATTAGGGTTCATGCTTATTTGTACTTTTTAATATCTATCACTTCTTCACAAAAACTATATTCTGCTTTGTCATTGCTACTTACAATAATCAATTTACTAGATGCATAGTTTTGAATGAGTGATTGGTAAAGCGCATAACCAGCTTCGTCTAAATTGGTACATGGCTCGTCTAAAAATAAAACGGGCACATCAGAAAAAATAGCTTGTGCTAGTTTTATACGCTGCTTCATGCCGCTCGAATAATTTCTAATTTGTTTGTTGGCAGCAGCAGTGAGTCCGATGGTTTCTAAAATGATACCCGGTGTGATGCCAGGCATGAAAGATTTAAAACTTTCGTGAAAAGCTAAAAATTCTAGTGCGGTCATTTCTTCTATGAGTGTAAGATAGGGTGCACAAATACTAAGCTGCGTATAGGCATTTTCGGGAGCCAGTTCTTTCCCGGCATGCGTGTATTGAATGCTTCCCTCTGATAACGCAGTACTGCCCGCAATCGTTTGCAGCAGTGTGCTTTTACCAGATCCATTGGGTCCAGTAATCGCATATTTTTTGCCTGCTATAAACGTATGGGTTAGTCCGCGAAAAATCCATTCCCGATTGTATTTTTTACCTGTTTGCTCGAGTTGGATTTGCATGAGATTAATCTTCTTCGCTTGCGCCTTTTACAAATCTTTTGATAATGCCTCTGCCACTTTCTCTAATAAAAGTTACAATTTCATCGCGCTCGTCACTAGCAGGTAATTCTTCTTCAATAAATTCAAGCGCCTGTGTAGTATTAAGTCCTTTATTAAAAATAATACGGTAGATATCTAAAATATGATTGATGCGCTCAAGTTCAAATCCTCTGCGTTTAAGACCCACGCTATTTACGCCACCATAACTAAGCGGGTTACGCACCGCTTTAATGTATGGGGGTATATCTTTACTTACAAGACTTCCTCCTGCAATATAAGAGTGTTGACCAATGGTTACAAACTGGTGAACGGCACTTACGCCCGCAATCCAAACCCAATCTCCTAATACAACGTGACCCGCTAATTGAACACTATTACTTAAAATACAATTGTCACCAATGATGCAATCGTGCGCAACGTGCGAGTATGCCATAATTAAGCAGTTGTTGCCTACCTTGGTTTTCCAACGATCGGTGGTACCTCTATTGATGGTAACAAATTCACGAATGGTGGTGTTGTCTCCAATTTCAACAGTTGTTTTTTCGCCGTCAAATTTTAAATCTTGTGGCACAGCGCCTAAAACCGCACCCGGAAATATTCTACAATTTTTTCCAATGCGCGTTCCATCCATGATGGTCACATTACTTCCAATCCAAGTTCCTTCGCCAATTTGAACATCACCGTGTATAACAGTGAATGGATCTATTTTTGCGTTGGGCGCAACCTTAGCATTAGGATCTATGTATGTATACGGATGTGTCATTTGTTTGTTTTAAAGTACTTCGGCTCTTTTTACTACTTGTGCTACTAGGTCTGCTTCTGTGGCAACTTTGCCGCCTACATAAACAGTGCCGCGCATTTCGCAGATGCCTCTTCTGATTGGATTTATAAATTCAAGTTTTAAAACCATGGTATCACCAGGTCTTACCATTTGTTTGAATTTACAATTGTCTATTTTTAAAAAATACGTATCGTATTGTCCTTCTGGCATCGAATTGATACATAAAATACCACCTGTTTGTGCAAGTGCTTCAATTTGTAAAACGCCTGGCATAACAGGATTACCCGGAAAATGTCCTGGGAAAAACCATTCGTTGAAAGAAACATTTTTTACACCTACAATGTACGTATCCGTTAACTCAATGATTTTGTCAACGAGTAAAAACGGATGTCTATGTGGTAATGTTTTTTCTATTTGTACAAGCGATAGTACCGGTGGAATGGTTGGATCGTAAACGGGTACATCTTTAACGTGCTTGTTTTTTTTGATGTACTGTTTAATTTTTTTAGCAAACGCTACGTTGCTGCTATGACCTGGTCTATTCGCAATGATTCTTCCTTTAATGGGATAACCAATAAGCGCTAAGTCACCAACAATATCCAGTAGTTTGTGCCGTGCAGGTTCGTTGGGGAAACGTAGTTCTAAATTGTTTAAATAGCCTTCGCTCTTTACTTCAATTTTTTCACGCTTGAATACTTTTGCAAGCCTTGACATTTCATCATCCGTTACCGGTCTATCCACAACAACAATGGCATTATTGATATCACCCCCTTTAATTAAATCGTTGTCAAGTAAAGCTTCTAGCTCATGTAAAAAACAAAATGTGCGGCAAGGTGCAATCTCAGTTCTAAAATCTTTGATGGTTTTTAAACCGGCGTGTTGCGTTCCTAATACCGGACTATTAAAATCAATGAGTGTTGTAATTTGATAATCAAGCGCAGGTAGTAATACCATTTCTACGCGTTTGTCTTCGTCGTAATGAAAAATATTTTCATCAATGCTGTACCACTGTTTGGTTGCATCTTGTTCGAGTACACCAGCTTTATCTATAAGATCAATAAAGGGCGCTGAGCTACCATCAATAATTGGAATTTCTGGACCGTTTATTTGAATTAAAACATTGTCTACACCCATCCCCACGAGTGCTGCCAAAATATGTTCGACCGTGCTCACTTTTGCATCGCCTACTTGCAACGTGGTACCTCTACTGGTATCGGTTACCAAATCACAATCGGCCTTAATGATGGGCTGTCCTTCTAGGTCGGTTCTTTGAAATTGAAATCCAAAACCTGGGTTAGCAGGTTTAAGGGGTCATGTCTACAAGTGCGCCTGTATGTAAACCAGTACCACTAATACCAATAGAGCTTGCTAGGGTATGTTGTTTGTCTGGGTTAAAATGTTGGTCCATGCTAGAATGTTAAATTCAATAAAATCTAGCGCAAAAATATGATTTATGGGTGGTTAAACCACTGTTTTGGTCTATTTAGACCCATTTTGAAGCAATTGTGTAACTAATTTTTCCAATTCTTTAACCCTTTTTTCTAATTCTGGAAGTTGTCTGGTATAAACCTGGGCTTTTAAAGACTGTTTTGCGTCTTCGGCCGGAAAGCCAGCGTATGATTTTCCTTCACCGTCTAGGTTTTTGGTAACACCAGCCCCACCGGCTATTTTAACCCCGTTTGCGATGGTTAAATGTCCTGCAATACCCGCCTGACCCCCAATCATAACTTTTTGGCCCAGCTTGGTGCTGCCGCTAATGCCAGTTTGAGCGGCAATAACGGTTTGGCTACCAATTTCTACGTTATGGGCAATTTGTATGAGGTTATCAAGTTTAACGCCTTTTTTAATGATGGTAGAACCCATGGTAGCCCTGTCAATAGTGGTATTTGC